>JAHKLP010000052.1 GCA_020855015.1 Methanobacterium sp. | reverse complement strand
GGTGTTGAAGTGGCTTAAATGAAGGTTCTCTTAATCCCCTGCGGTATTGGAATGGGACACACATCCCGCACAGTAGCTCTGGCTCGAAAATTTGCTGAAAACGGTGATGAAGTTCTCTTTGCAAGTTATGGTTCTGGTTTCCAGACATTGAACGATCACAGTGGCTTTGATGTTGTTAAACTTCCAGAAATTAAGTTTTATGGGAGTTCGGGTGAGTTGAACCTGAAATATACAGCACGAAAATCTATTGACGCTCCCTTTATTTTTCTAAAAAGTATTTACCATGAATCCCGCATTATCAAGGAATTCAACCCAGATGTGGTTGTGTCTGATTCCCATTATTCTGTTCCCATCACCTGCAAAGTGTTGGGAATACCCTGCGTATTAGTTAGCAATGATTTATGTCCTGATTTTAAAGATGTTTACCATAATGACCGCACTATGGATTACCTTGAAAATGGTTTGCAGCGTTTCATAAAAGATGTATCTAAGCTTTGCCAGTCAATTATCATACCTGACATTCAGAATTCATGGGATATACCACCACAAATTCGTGACAGGGTTAATTACACCGGGCCGATCCTGAAGATGGATACCAGGACTATGGCTAGTAAAGAAGAACTTCGCCGGAGATTTGGGTTCGAAAAATCAGAGAAGATAGTAATGGTCTCTGTAGGAGGATCCGAATTCGGGAATAAACTTCTAGATCTAGCATGCCAGGCAGCACCAGATTTGGCTTGTGACCGGCTGATTCTGGTCACCGGACCACAGATACAGATTGACCATGCAGAATCATCTTCTAGTATTATATGTAAAAAGTACCTGGAGGATATGATGGAATGGATGAAACTATCGGATCTCCTGGTAAGTCTGGCTGGACACACTACTTGCATGGAAATAGCGTCTCTGGGAATCCCAAGCGTTTTAATACCCATTGAAAACCATCCTGAGCAGTTAAAAAATGCCATGCAAATGAGGAAATATGGGATAGCCCTTGTTGAAAATATGGAAAATTTAAATTCTAAAAACTTGTCTAATAATATTAATCAAGCCCTTGATGATATGGATTTGAAGGAAGGATCATCCAACACTCGGAAAATATTTTCACAATACAATGGGACTCTAAATGCATTGAAGATCATCAGTGACTGTGTTGACAGTTATAATGATTAAATTGTTCTGCTATTATACGAATACTTAACTGAAAAAACAGTAAGAGATTTTAAAAATATTTAGATGGAAGATAAGATAAAATTGATGTAAAAATAATCATATGATTACGGGAAAACCAGGAAAAAATAGTTTTAAATGGAAAATTTCAAAAATTCCATTTAAAATTTCACTGAATTTCCGGAAAATATTAATAATTGATCAGACCCAATTTTTATTTAGGAATTCAATTTTTTAAGACCTAAGCATAAAGAAGGATAATAATGGTGTGTGATGAAACTAATAATTTATAAATAATCCCTAACATAATAGGATTAGGAGGTATGAGGATGATCAATTTAATTGTCAGCGTTTTCGGGGCACTCATAGTTATGGGTGGATTATATTTTATGTATCTTGGTTTTAGCACTCCACCTAACCCTGTAGCATTCTTTGTAGGTTTAATAGCATCAGTTTTTGGAGTTATTTTAATTATATTCTTCGGTAGCAGGATAGATTTATCCAGAGGAGCTATTTCAAGGCCTGAAAAGGAAGTTTCCCCCAAACCATCTACTAAAAAGGCCAAACCGGTTAAGGTTCCGCCTAAAATTAAAAAACCCTCAATACCTCGTGACACTTCTAAGTCTAAGGCCATTAAACCTAAACCAATACCTAAAGAAGAACCTAAACTGGCAAAACCCACAAAAACTACTCCTCCAGTAGAAAAGCCAAAGGCAATAAAACCGGAGAAGGCAGTAAAGCCCAAAGAAAAAGCTATAACTCCTAAAAAAATCACACCTCAAGCTAAACCAAAAGTTGACACAGAAAAACCAACAACCACACCACCAGTCAAGGCCCAAAAACCAGAAGTAACCCCTAAGAAAATAGCGCCAGTTAAAAAATCTGCAGAAGAGAAAAAACCAACAATTACTGGTAAAAAAATAGAACCAGTAAAAACACCCGAACCTGTTAAAAAGACACCGAAACCTGCAGAAGAAAAGATGAAACCTCCCACCCCCAAATCTGTGTTAGAAACTGCTGATAAGGAACGTTTGAAACATTATAAAGAACGTCCTGGACGTGATGATCAGTTTGTTAAAAATCGGCTCAACAAGTTAAAAGAGAACTATATTGAAAATGCTAAGGATATTGAAAACATAATCGATGAACGGTTAGACTCTTTCAAAGGAACCATTGATAAATTAAAGACAGATTCAAAGGAACCGAGCATAATATGGTCATTTGAAGCCCAAGACGTTCAAGAAGCAATGAAAGACACCATCATAACTGCTGATAGTCGGTTACTGATGATGTATCCCTGGGTGCGTAACATTGACGTGGGCATACTAAAGAAATTTATGGACACAGAAAGTCGTATGATCATCCAGGAAGCTAGCCTGGACGATGATGCCTCAGTGGAATTAATAAGACTACTTCAGGAGAAAGATGTTCAGATCAGAACTATGCCCCACGTACACACAGTGGCTGTAGTAGCTGATGATGCCAACGGACTGATAATATCCACTGACCCTATCTATGAAAGTTATGAAGTGGGAGTCATCTACAAAGATAAAAAATCTATTTTAGAAATTGAGCGAATGTTTGAGGATGCATGGAGTATCTCACAAGATGTGGATCTGGGGCTCAGAGAATGAAGATAAGATGGCTGGGACACTCTGCATTTTCAATATCCTCCCAAAATGATGTTAACATTTTGATTGACCCCTTCATCAGGGATAATCCGGCCTGTCCATTGGAGGTGGAAGACCTCAAACCGGACATAATCTGTGTTACACATGGTCATAAAGACCATTTTGGAGACACTGTTGAATTAGCCCAAAAAAATGGGGCAACAATAATTTGTAACCATGAACATTCTGTGTTTCTTTCCCAGCAAGATCTGGAAACTGTGGGTATGAATATGGGAGGAACAGTTAAAGCAGAGGGAATATCCTTCACCATGGTTAACGCATTTCATTCTTCAGACATGGACTTCATTGAAGGCATAGGTCCTGGTGGGAGCTCCTGTGGTTATATAATGGAACTGGAAAATCATAGGAAGATTTACCATTCAGGGGACACCAGTGTTTTCGGGGATATGAAAACAGTAATCAGAGATGTTTACCGACCACAAATCGCTTTAATTCCGATTGGGGACCGTTATACCATGGGGATTAGGGAGGCGTCCATAGCTGCCAGTTGGATAGAACCAGAAGTTATAATACCAATGCATTACAACACTTTCCCAGTTATAGAGCAGGATCCAAAGCGATTCAAAGATCTGGTTGAAAAGTCCACAGATACTAAAGTAGCCATACTTCAACCTGGGGAAACTTACCAGGAGTAACCAAGACATCTAAAAGATTGTACCATTAAATTTATATTCATTCATTACGTATTCTATGAAATATGCACACAATAGTTGATTTGCCGCCTGTGTGGGTAGCCAATCTGTTATATTAATATTATTTGTAAGTTAGATAATTTGCTGTTGAAAAAAGAGTGATTAAATGGTTGATATTATGCAAAGAATTTTCAGGAAAAAATTTTTCAGAGACATCTTCAACAAATTAATTGGAAAGGAAAAAAAACTCAAAATCGGATTCTATGGACATCCTAACTCAGGAAAGACCACACTTGCAAATAGAATGACCAAAGACTGGACTGGGAAATCTCTGGGTCTCATCTCAGAAATTCCTCACGAAACCAGAAAGGTCTACAGGCAGGAAAGAGTCACCCTCAACTATGATGGTGTAGAACTGGACTTTGACATCATAGACACTCCAGGAATAGCCACCAAAATAGATTATAAAAATTTCTTAGAATATGGCCTATCAGAAGACGAAGCAAAAGAAAGAGCTAAAGAAGCTACTAAGGGCATAATAGAAGCCATAAAATGGTTAGATGATGTTACGGGAGTTCTTCTGGTTGTGGACTCAACCAAAGATCCCTTAACCCAGGCTAACATCACCATTATTGGCAATTTAGAGGCACGGAACATACCCTTTGTAGTGGTGGCCAACAAAGTGGATCTTCCTGATGCAAACACTGGAAGAATTCTCTCTGTATTTCCTCAGCATAAAGTGGTGGGAATATCTGCCCTCAAGGGAGAAAATGTTGATGAACTCTATCAGGCAATGGTGGAAAGATTCAATTAGGAGTGATTTTCATGAACGACGTGAACAATGCCCTTAAAATGGATTTCATATCATCTGCTGTCCTCAAAAGCCAAAGTAGCATAGAAAAAATATCCATGATAATGGAAAGGGTTAAAAAAGGTGAAATACTGGTTATTGAGGGCGGTTTAGAACCAGAGGAAGAGGCAGAACTCATTGAAACTACCATGCGCGAGATCGATGTGGAGAGTTTTGTGGGAATTGACATTTACACCCTAGAAAAGGATGAAGCATCATTTTTCGGTCTTTCAAAGAAGAAAACAGTGGGTATTACCATAATTGGCCCTGCGAACATTATGAAACAGGTAAAAAGGAAGTCAAACTTCATATCCATGGTGGCCAGTCTCGGTGATAGTGATGCATCGATGTATTAAATGCGGCCAGGAATTCCAGGACTCAGAAAACCTACTCCTTAAAGGATGCCCCAACTGTGGTAGTAAGTTCTTTGAATTCCATCAAGATGGGAAGGTTACCAAGATCAAGGAGAGTAAGGGTAGTTCTGTGGAGACCATTATGGTCCATGAGCAGGGAGTCTACGAGTTGAACCTGGAATCCATCATGGCTGATGAATCAGTAATAGTCTCTGATGAAGAAGGAAAATATTTAATTGACATTAACTATATCCTTAAAAAGAAGAACAAACAAAGAAAAAGGTCATAACTAGTTAGGATCTATTTTTCCATCTTCTTTAATCCTTATCATCTTAGTTCTTTTTTTAAAAGTAAATTCCTTTTAATTCACCCACACTACGCGAAATCGCATTTTCCAGATGGCAGTACCCGGATTACATCTTCCAGAGATAATATGTGGTCAGGATCTATTTTTTTAAGGACAGATCTGGCTATTTCCTCTTTTTTAGTGAAGCCTGGCTTCAAAACAACGTAGTTGTCAGTGTATTTGGCCATTGCATCCACAGGGCCTGCCATTATCCTTTCTCCCTCATAATCAACAATACCTACTGCTATTTTAAGTGGAATTCCTCTAAGATAATTCCTGGAACCTCTTATGATAAAGGCTCCCCGGGCCACGAACTCACCAGACTGGGGTGTTTTAGAAACCTGGTCTGGATGGACCCAGTAAACGTCCTGAGAACCGTAACCCTTACTCCAAGCACTGGAAAAAGATGCGGCAAGGAATCCTGCTTCCTGAATGGTGCTTTCAGGAATCTCTCCCTCACCTTTCTTTATAACCACTGAGGGGGCTCCATGAATATCAGAGTGAAGATAAATATCCTGATTATCCAGGTAACGCTTCACCACCAGTTCATTGGTACCCGCATCCCGACCACCAACCACCAGAAGCCCATCAGATGAAAGGAACCATCTAAGTTTTTCGAACCATTTAAGTTCCCTACGCACTCTCTTTTGGGGAACTCTAACCTTCTCCAATGCCAGATCCCTTTTATTCCTCATTTTCTCCAGATCCTGTTTGGTGCGTTGGATGGCTATCTTAACACCTTTGATCTTCCGTTTGGCCTTTTTCCCCTTGTTATAATATTTTTCAGCATTTTCAGGGATCTCCAGGTTGGCATCAACGGTCACCCTTTCATCTTCCAGATTCAAAACAAGTACACCCATCTTATCCAGGGATTCTATTGCTTGTGCCTCTTTTAAACCTTCTTTACGGCCTTTTTTAAGTTTCGATCCTATTTCTTTCCAGGAAAACTTTTCCCTGGCATTATGGATGATGTCCATGATGTTTTGAACTTCACTATAATGGGCATATAAAAGGTCACCCTTCCTTTTTGATTCAACAACGGTTTTCCGGAATCCATCCAGGGTTTCTTCCTGTATTCTGAGCCTTTTTTCATATTTGCCAACTTCTTTTGACCAGATATCCTCCTGAACCTTCTTGATATCTGCACCAACTTTTCCACTGTAGAACTCATCTGCAGCCTGGTTGAAGCTGTCAAAATATTCTTTCTTAAAATCTTTATAGGTTAAAATATCAAGGGGCAGAACATCTTCTTTCCCAGTTTTCGTTTTAACAGTATCATCTTTTTCATCTTTTTCCTTATCTACACCATTTTTATCTTCTTCTATTACTTCTCGTACAATTTGAGGTTGGAATTTGAATGTTTTAAGGGGTTTAAAAAGTTCTTCCATGCTCTGGTAGATTGATTCAACATCACCTTCACTCACCTCACTAGCAAGGAGCTTTTTATCAATACCAGAACGCAAAAATATCTCTTCGGAGTACATCCCCCCCAATCCACTTCTAGCGAGACTTCGAATAAGATCAGAGTCCGAATTCTTAAATAACTCTTTCAAATCATGAAGTTCAACATTCAGGGGGTGTATCCCTCTTTCCGGGGGGTACTGGTACTCCTCTTTAGAAGTTATCTTCCTGCCTTGAACATGGCGATGTTTGAGGGGTAGGATTATATGGTTTTCATCATCCAAAAGTATTATATTACCCTGGGAGAAAAGTTCTACAACCAGTGTAAAACCATGTTCCTTCTGGATATCAATTTCCAGAATACGGTCGAAGTTATGTTGCCGCACCTGTTTAACAGTAGCATTTTTCAAGTGCTTGCGAAGAAGCATTGGAAATGATGGAGGCACTTTAGGGTTTTCTGGCGGATACTGGGTGGTGTGCACCCGGACTCCGGCCTGGAATACTACATCAACTCTTCCCTTTCCCGGAACATGGAATCTTATGATAACCGTGTCCCTGGTGGGTTGGTATGCTTTTTGAACCCGTGCATCTTTTAGTAATTCATTAAGTTCATGGGAAATGGCGTAAAGATCAACATTGGACATGGCTTTCATGGAAACACCTTTATTTATATTTATGATAATTAACTAATATGTAAAACGGAGGAAAAAAATGGAACTCGAAGTTAAGTTAACCGGTATACACGCTGTACTTGCCATTGTTGCAGGTTATGTGTCATTTCTACTTTCAACTGGAGCCATATCTGGTCTCGGTAAAAATGAGGTTCTGGCAGTTCTTGCTGGGTTGATTATTCTTTATCTGGCAGGGCAACTATCTGAGCGGATCTTTGGCAAGGAAGAAGTCGGAGGATTTAAAGGCTGGCTATGGAGTGGTATTGTACCGTTCTTCTTCATATGGATAGTGGTATGGGTTATTCTCTTCAACCACTAACCATTTGCTTGGAACTACCATTAATTCATTTTTTTAAACAACACCTATCCTTTTTCTATTTTTTTCATATTGTCCAGTAGAATACCCAAATAAAGACAAAGAGCAGTGCCAGCACGAACACTAATGGGGCAAAGATCCTACTTACAGCCACAATAGAACTAATGGTGGTCACCAGCTCTGTTGAATGTGTGGGGCCCAGGGTATTGATCTTTGAAAGTTTCAACATCCTGGCACCAGCCATAACAGGTTCCAAATCGTTTATGGCTTTTTGGGTGCATTCAACTACTTTGGTAATGATTACGTCTCGGTCTCTGGTTCCCAGTGGATTGTGACCTCCAGAGAGGTTGTTAACATAATGGGTGTCTGTGGTCATTACTTCAGCAAAATCCACACCTGATTCGGTTACTGCTTTTAGTATTTCATCACGGAATCCGATAACCATGTTGTTAGCATCTAAAATGATGTATGCAGTTTTCTGGCCACCGACCTCCATCACCATAACTTTAACTCCGCTTTGACCCACACCACTTCTTTTACCCAACTCAGGAATTGGATCATTGGCGCAACCCATTTTTAACTGTTTTTTGTCAGCTTCCTCCAGTTTTCCAGCTGCATCTAAAAGCTGGAATACTTCAGGGTTCCCTGGAAGCACCCGTCCTGATTCTCCCTTGAATGAGTTATGGCAGTCCACCAAAACCACATTTTCTGCCCTACTATGGCATTGGACTGCTTTTATCAGGGACAGTCCAACTCCAAAGTCAATATCATCAAACCCTAGAGGTGCAAAAGTGGCTAAAATTAGTAAGTCATCGCCGAAATACTGAACACCTAATTTAGCATCTTCACTTTCAACTTGCATAAAAGGGCTGGCTAGTTCTGAATACTCCATGTTTTCCAGGGATTTTTCTACTACTTTTTTTATTTTACATATCTCCCTGGAGCTAACCGGGTTAAAATCGTGGGTTGATGGGCCGTGACTTACCATGGTAAATGTGTCGAAACTATCAGCCAGAAGCGTGGGCATGTTACCCCCACCAATGTTTCCAACAGGTCCGGGATGAACACAGGGTGATATGAAAAGGCCCTTTACTCCGTTTTTGCCTTTAAAACTTACCACACCCACTATGGTGTCAATAGGTTCTCCCATGTCTTCGAAAAGTCTTTCCATGGCCTTGGAACCTTCAGAGTATTGTGCAATGAATAGTGATAAAAGTTCCAGACCACCAACACCCAGGTTTCGACGGATGGGAGATTCAATTACCAGTATGAATGAGTAAATAGCGATCATTAATATTAATCCTGCTACAATCCCTTTCAAACCCACTGCTATGATGCTGAAGGGCCCAATATTTGTGCTTATGCTGGTTAAAAAGACAATAACCACCACCATACTCAGAATAAGGATGGGCTGGAATGCGGATATAATAATTGATCGTACCGCACCGATATTGGAAGTTCCCCAGATGATAAAAGTGCGCAATCCAAAGGCCAGAGCACAACCCAGTATCAATGCGTCAATGATATAACTGTAAACGGTAAATCTGGAGATGAAACTACCCACAACATATACTACGGCAATTAATATCATTGTTAGGAGCGATATGAACATGGAGTGTTTCATTTTCATGTATCGTCGTCCTTCCATGCTGTTTATTATGGGCTGGGTTAATGCACCGTCCATAATTGAGGTTAATCCAAAGATTAAAAAACCTGTGGACCCACCATAAACTATGCTATCAAATATTGAAACTTGAGGCTCTAAATAAGCAGCAATGACTCCAGTAAGGAAGCTAAGAAAGGTCATGGTTAAAATGGAAAATTTACTTGGGGGAATGGTTACTAGATACTTTGAAAGATCGGTAATGCTATCAACTGCAGACATAATTCACCTCAATTTTAATCTGAAAATACTTAGAATCTAACAGTATTGTAAACTTAATATATTAAGTCTGTTCTTTTTATTTAAACTTCGTACTTTAGTTTATGTTGTTAGATTCTTTAAACATGTTCTTACTATTTTGAGTTGTGTTGTTTTATAAAAAGGAAAAATAGGATTTGAATTGTGATGGGATTGGTTTGATAAATTGGTGGCTTATTTTTAGTAAATCTACTAACAATATAAAACCCGTTATACTGGCCTAATAGAGTGTTTGAATAATTATTTAAAAATATATATTATTGTATTACTAATACTTTCAAATTCAAACTAAATTAAGTAATGTTAAATTTTGAACCTAAAAATGGTTTCGTCGACGAATTTTTTTTTTAATTTGTTGAAAAGAGTAAATTTACATGTAAATAAATGTAACGTAACGTAATGTATAATAATACTTCTTTACATCTTCCTGCTAATGGAGGCAAATGTTAAAAAAGGTTTAGCAATGTTTAATAGAATTTAAATCCTTAAAATTTTCTAATTTGATTTCAATATGGGTCTAGACGCGTATAATATTAATTAAGGTCCATAAATAATTTAGATGACATGTAAAAGGGTGGGTTATTTTTTAAAATCCATGATAAAAATGGAAAGAATTAAATCTATATTAAATATATAAAAGATTACTAAAAAATCTAAAATGACTATGGATGCAAGTAAAAGAACCTGATCTGATTGTAAATATTTATGTAATTCACCCCAGGTAGGATTATATTAAACTATGCTCAGAAGAAATTTAGGTGTTTTGATGGTTTTAGAGCAAAAAAAATTTTCCAAATTATCTGCCAGAGAAGGGGGTTATCTATTCTGCAACCACTGTGGAGGATATTACCAATTAAAAAAAGGCGAATCCCCACGTGATTTTGTTAAATGTGAATGTGATAATCCATTGGAATTCTGCAAAACCAAAGAAACATTAGATAAAAAAATACATGACCTTAACCGGAAAAAAGAGGCCTTCAATCACTTTGAAAACAGAGTATTAGAAAGAAGAGAAAATCTGAAAGATATATTCCCCAAAGTAATAATAGAAGATGATTTCATCAATGATATGCAGGAAGAAGGTGGATTATGGGAACTTTTAAATAACGAATTTGTGAAAAAAGAACCAGATACCTACCCTGAGTCAGATTTATCCAACCAGAAGAAATATTTAGACATTATCCTGGAAGAAGAACGTTTAATGACAAATATTAGTCAGAAAAAGAACAGAGTTAAAAATCAGACATTTATGGATCGTATGGTCATTTTTTACCACCAAACTGATCCCATCCGTTTATTAGGGATAATAATCATCCTACTCCTCATCATCCTATTCCTGACAGTTATAAATCCATTTATGATTTAACACGTATTTCTTAAATCTAAAATACATTTTATTTCCCTGGAATTACAGTATAACCTATTTAAATATTATTTCAAATTACATTTAACATATTTTTTTATCCACAAACAACTCCCATTAACACAAAAAGGTGCAATTATGGCAATCAATCTTCAAACACCCTTAAATAGAGAGGAAACCCAGAAATTGAGAATAAAAGACTCGGTATATATATCAGGAACCATTTTTACGGCGCGGGACAGTGCTCATAAGCGCATAATTGAAAAAGGATCACCAATACCCCTGGAAGGAGCAGTAATATTCCATGCAGGACCAATAATCAAAAATCAAGATGATAATTATGAGATGATAGCTGTTGGACCAACCACCAGCACACGCATGAATCCATATCAGGCAGAAATTCTGGACCAGGGAGTGCTGGCAGTAATTGGAAAGGGAGGTATGGACCAAAAAACATCCGATGCTCTAGGGAGGAATGGAGCCGTATTTCTGGCTGCAGTGGGCGGTTGCGCTGCACTATACGTCAGCTCAGTGGTGAAAGTGAAAAATGTCCACTGGCTGGATCTGGGAGTTCCTGAAGCCATATGGGAACTGGAAGTTGAAAATTTCGGCCCACTGATAGTAGCAATGGACTCTACCGGTGCCAATATATACGAAGAAGCACGTAAAAATAAGCCCTAAATACTGGGAATAATAGAATCAAGGAGATTTAAGGGTGGAAATATCAGGAAATTCTATTTTAAAGGGTTTAATAGACACCCACATCCACACCAGTCCAGATATAAAACCACGCCTATTAAATGATCATGAAGCTGCTATCTCAGCAAAAGAACATGGGATGAAGGCCATCGTAATAAAATCCCATGTAGAATCCACTGTTGGCAGAGCATACCTAACTCAGAGATTCACTGGATTAAGGGTTCTGGGCGGTGTAACCCTAAACCTACCCCTGGGGGGATTAAATCCTGAAGCAGTTAAAAATGTTGCTTTAATGGGGGGTAAACTAGTCTGGTTACCCACCATTCATCATAATGAAGTTAAAATAGAGCAAAACATTCTAGGGGAAATATTAGATATTATTGCCGATGAAAACCTGGTTCTAGGAACTGGGCATTCTAATCCTCCTGAAATATTTCATATTCTGGATGAGTGCCATACTCGGGGGATAAAAAAGATAATGGTGAATCATCCCTTAACCCAAGTGGTAGGCGCATCCATTGACCAACAGAGAGAAATGGCACGTAGAGCATATTTAGAGCACTGTTGGGTAGCCACAATGCCACAACACGATAAAATTAATCCAATCCTTATTGCCGAGGCAATTAAAGAAGTGGGAGCTAAAAATTGCATCCTGGCCACAGATTTCGGACAGAAACACAATCCAAAACCAGCCGATGGGATGAAAATGATGATAGAAACATTATTGGAAAATGAAATTTCATGGAAAGAAATTAAAATCATGTGCATGGAAAATCCATTAAAACTTTTATTTTAGAAAAACAGTTACAAGGATAAGGAGGGACCTATTTGGAAACAAGACACCAGGAATACATTGATTATTATCATGTGAGAATGAAGAAATATGAAAACAACTCATTATATCCCCACTCATATCAGTCTGAAAAAGAGTTATATGATGCTATAGCTAACTCGAAAGACCTTGAAGAGTTCGGCCGCAAAGTGGAAGAAGGGAATCTTGCAGTAGAAAATGCTATAGCCCTGGTTAAAGATCAGGAAACTGCACGAAAAAATCTATACCAAGAATTAAAAGAGAAAATACGATTACATGCTCCATTAAGAATATTAGATGTTGTTGATACAGTCACAACTGATACAGAACTGGTAAATTCAGTTTCTGAGATTGAAGGTGAGGTAAATGTTGAGATCACCTTGGATCTTTTCACTGATCAGATATATCATGATCTAATGATCTTGGAGGAAATAGAAGTTTACCAGAAAGCTGAGGTCCCTGATGAATGGAAAAATGAGATTAACCAGGAACATCCCCAGGATCTTATAGATCAGGGTCGTAAAGATTGGATGGATCATGTACTACCCAATGCTCAACAATGGGATCCCCATTGGCAGTATGACTTTGACCTCATATGGGAGGATAGACACAGAAGACTCATCCCCATCCCAGACCAAGTACTTAAAAAGAGGATAGAACAGTTTAAAAGTTACAGGGGAATCTAATAATGGCTGTGGATAAGGCGATGGCTGATGCCATTCTGGACACCTACCGTAATATGTATCGGGAGATGGAAGAGAAAGGGGCAGCAGGTGAATCTTTCCAAAGAATGGGTGAAACTCTCTTTAAGATGGAAAACCTGGCCCATGAATGTAGTGATATAGCCAGCTTTTCAGCAAAACTCACCACCGAGAACCTATTCATAGAATTTAGCAACGCTTACTCTGAGACCATGGCCGATATGATGAAAGGCGAATACTCTGCTGATGGAGGGGATGAACTGCTCTTGGAGAAAACCCTGGAATCCTATGAAAGTTCCATTAAAAACTTAAAAGGCCACCCTAATTATGAACAATTAAAAACCCCCATTGAAGATTTGATTGAACTTGGAAAATCAGGGATTTCTTACCCGGTATTTCTGAGGACTGCAGAGGAAAAAGGTCTCAACAAGGCTATGGAGGGAGATATTGTTGTAAGGGAAGCAATAATCTCTGAGAAGATCTTCGCTGAATTCATGCACCTGCCACTGGAGGTGGAAAAACAGAAAAAGATCCTGGAAGTTCATGATGCACTGGTAGCTCGTTCACCATTTAAGGTGGCGGATAGTTTTGAATTTGGGTTGGAAAGACAAAGGATTGAGTGGGAGTATGAACCGCTAATTAACCATTGGCATATGGTCATCCGTTTATGGGAGAAGATGCTTGAGAATGTTTACGACTGGCTGGACTCTTACTGCAGCTTCGCACCCCATGATGATCGCTGGGCAGATATGAGGGGTTCTGCTTATACAATGCGCAACATTAAGCGTACCCAGGAATGCAACCCCGGCATACTAAAGGCCAGAGAGAAGATATTCCAAGATTACTTTCAGATGAGCTGGGATGACATTTTCAACCATGAAACCTTCCAAAATGAATATGCAGCTAATCGAGTATGGTATTCTGATGAAACCCTGGAGTTGATCAAAATGGCTTACAACCATTGCAAGCCATTTAAAAAGCCAGATAAAGATTTAATTCATCAGGCGGAAGTCATATATTCCCAAAAGAGGTACAAAAGACCTGATGCTTTTAAATATTCAGCTGAGGATAAGGAGAAGTTTATAACTCTATTTGGGGAGGATAAATGGAATGAAATGTTTGGAAAAGGATATTAAATTTTCTGTCAATAATTTGTTCAGTAGTTGATTAAGGTGAACTTATATGACTGATCTTTTTCCGGATAGATTCATGTTTCGTTACGAGGTAACCGATAGAGGTTATCTTTTTTATTTACAATGGAAAGATAATAATTTATTTTTAAAACAATTTTCAGACAATAATATAGTTATACAAGAATTAATTACACCCACTCCTGATGAGTGGAATGATTTCTGGTACCGAATGGATGAAATCAGAATATGGGACTGGTACCAATTATATGAAGTTAAGTGCATGGATTCCTGTGTTGAAGGAGACCAATGGGAGTTAAACATCGAATTTGATGAAGAACAGATTGAATCACAGGGATCAGACAGTTATCCCTCAACATTCAGAGAGTTTGTAAGGGCAATTGAAGAATTAACTGGCATTTTAATAGAATTTATCCATGAATACTAGTTTTTATTTTGGTTTTGCATTACCATACCATCAATTATCAAACTTCTTGAAATAATATTTATGCGAAACTGGTTAACAAAATGTTAAACATTTCCAGTGGATGGATAAGGTGTTAACTCCTGATGATTTAATGCGAGAATTATCATAAATTTCTTCTTACAATTTATGCCCTCATTATTAATCCACGAAAGTGGCCTATTTACACCGGCCAGTGTATATGTGGTGATCCAAAAACACCTGTTTTGTGAATTTTTGTTTTTCAGCATGAAATATCCAGATCATTTCAGGTCAATTGGTGATAAATAGAAATATGTCTTGAAAAATATATTTTAATCAAATCACTCAATCTAGTCACGGTGGAAAAAAATGCCCAAGATAGAAATCGATCCTGAGTTATGTACCAAGTGTGGAACATGTGTCGAGAACTGCCCAGTGGGTATATTTCAACAAGATGATGAAGACTCAATTCCCACAATTCAAGGTGAGGGTGGATGCATATTCTGTGCCCAGTGTGTAGATAACTGTCCCGCGGATGCTGTGAAACACGAAGATTTTAGTTAATTGGATATCAAATCGTAATATTTCATATCATCCCTTTTAGTCAAACCTTTTCAAGTAAAAAAAGATATATAATATTTTTTCTTAACAATCAAGGACTATTAAATTGTTAAAGAAGGAAAAATTTTTTAATTTTTTCTATTTTTTTCCAGAAGATGCCACCAGACTTTCTAAGTCGCAAGGTGAAATCTCGTAACTTGACAAGTTATCAGTTATTATGACCTTGCAACGGTTCCTATGGGTATCAGGGTCTTTGTTGAAACTGATAAGTATCTTATCTCCAATGATCTTTATTACATCCACTTCTGGGTTGGAAACATCGAATGATTCTTTTTCACCATTTAAATATTGTACTGATATCATTGCTACATCCATTCTATCACCTTAAATATAATATTTAAATTCCTTCTGATATTTCTATTGATTTTACCCTGAGGACTTATAATTAATAATTTACCAAGTTTTACTATTTTCCACGCAAATAACAGGAGCAAAAACGAAATAAATTGAAAGAATAACTCAGTTGTGTTGAATTAGTGCTATTCTAGCCCCATTCGGGTCTTCTATAAATGCAAGAAGTCCAACTGTAATTGGTATGGGTTCTGTTATAATTTTAGCACCCTTAGATTTGAGTTCTTTAATGGTGGTGTCTAAGTCTTCAACATCCATTCCTATTGAAAACAGTCCAGGTTCATCAGTTGGATTTTCAATGATTTCCACCATTGTCTCTCCCTCCCCTTTAAGTAGTGTGATCTGGCCCGCGGGTCCGAGATCGTACTTGCTATCTATCTGGAATCCCATAACCTCTGTGTAGAATTTAATTGATTCCTCCATATCCTCAACAATGATGGTAGCATATTTGATTTTCATTTTTTTCACCTATTCCTCTATTGAAGTTACATCATATTTATTAAATGCTTCCGTTTTAAATAAACATAGAAAATGAAAATATAATGAAGGGATATGGGGGATAAAATGGAATCAAACAGTTCTATTAAAGATAACAAAATAAATAAAACCGTAATTCTATTCACCGCTACTCTGGCTACGTTTTTAACTCCATTTATGGGTACTTCCTTAATAATTGCTCTTCCTACCATTGGGAACGATTTAGCAGTTAATGCCATTCTATTAAGCTGGGTTACAACCGGATTTTTTTTAGCATCTGCTATGTTTGCAGTTCCTTTCGGCAGAATTGCCGATATTTATGGGATGAAGAAGATTTTCACCTATGGTATTCTGATTTTAACCATCTCTACTTTACTGGCAGCTATATCTCCTTCAGCTGAATTCCTGGTAATAACCAGGGTTTTCCAGGGTGTTGCCAGTGCAATGATATTTGTAACCGCACTTGCAATTATAACCTCAGTTTTCCCTCCTAAAGAAAGAGGTAAAGCTATTGGGATGAATATTATGGCCAGTTATATTGGGCTGGTTCTGGGGCCGCTCTTGGGAGGTTTTCTCACACAGTATCTAGGCTGGAGAAGTATTTTCTATTTCATTGTGCCTTTGTGTTTAGTTGTACTGGCACTTATTTTCTGGAAGATGAAAGGAGAATGGGCAGAAAGTAAAGACGAAAAACTGGACTATTGGGGAACCCTACTATACATTATCATGCTTTCATTAGTTTTAATTGGATTCTCAACCATTACCGGAACCTTTGGAATGGTAATGGTAATTTTAGGTATTATCGGGTTTGTAGGTTTTGTTATATGGGAATTAAGGGTGGAACATCCAGTCTTAGATGTGAAGTTATTCTTTGAAAATAAACGGTTTGCATTCTCCAATCTGGCAACACTAATAACCTACATAGCAACCTTTGTGGTGAGTTTTCTGTTGAGCTTATATTTACAGTACATAAAAGGATTGGACCCGGAAATAGCTGGACTATTTGTGGTGGTTCAAACCTTTTTCATGGTTGTAATGTCCCCCTTTGCAGGTAGACTTTCTGATAGGTTTGATCCGGGAAAATTAGCTTCACTGGGAATGGCCATAATATCTGTTGGACTTTTAATTTTCTCATTCATAACCAAGGAAACAAGTTTATACGTTATAATATTAGGTTTGGCT
>JAHKLP010000080.1 GCA_020855015.1 Methanobacterium sp. | reverse complement strand
TGAAAAGCATTAATTTTGGAGAATATATTTCTAACCTAGCAAACGACCTTTTCCGCACATATGGGGCTGATCGAAATAAATTAGAACTTGATCTTCGAATGAAAAATACTGAAGACCTGAATGTAGATATAAACACGGCAGTTCCACTGGGCTTGATTGTTAATGAATTACTCTCAAACGCCATGAAATATGCTTTTCCTGATGATAGGGAAGGTAAAATAATGGTGGACTTCCATAAAGAAGACGATGGTTTCATATTGATAATCAGTGATAATGGTATTGGCTTTCCTGAAGAATTAGATTATAAAAACACGGAATCATTAGGCCTACAAATAGTAAACACCTTAACAAACCAGATAGGGGGGGGTTATAACCATGAATGTTCAAGATGGAACCACATTTATCATTAAATTCAAAGAGGATTTGGATTAAGTTTATTGTTCTTTATAGAAACGGAATATTTTTGCTCTGGCAAATTTTTTTTAATAACCCGGAATATAATTGTATTTATGGTTTCAATTTCTTTTTTAAACCCGCTGTCACCAGAGGGAAAAGACATTGTACGGGAACTCGGCAGTCTTGAAGGGATATCTGAGGATATTCCACAGTTAAGAAGCATTGTCACTCACAACCCCTCACAGGAAATACTGGATGATGGTGAAATACCCTCTAATTTTCTTGAACTAGCTTTAAAGCGAATAGAATGGCATATCAAGAAAAAACATGACCGTGAATTTAATGGTCGAAGATATGCCTATTTATCAGATGATAAAATAACTAAATATGATGTCATTTCATTTTACCTTTTATGTCAGGCAATAGGAGTTAAATTCGGGCCAAACTCTCGTGAAACCAGGGTTATGGTAGAGTCTCAGGGGGATTTAATAAACGAAAGATTGGGTAAACTTCACGCAGATGAAGGCAGGTCCATGGTAGAAAAGTCCCTGCAAATGCTCCTGGCAGATGATCAGGTACACTGGACCTTCTTTGAAGAGCTTCTAAGCTCACGTAAAATACGGCTCACTGATCTGGTACTTGATCAAGGGGAACTTATACTCGATCAGGAGGATTTCCTGGAGAGGTTCGGACCAAAAATCAAGCATCGAAATCCTATGAGTATGTACCAGCTTTTGATTGGTGACGAACTTAAAGAACTCATAATGATCAAGCTGATCATGCAGGAAACCGAGGATTACATTAAACAGGTTCATGAAAAGGCCGAAAAGATGGTAGAACCCAACCCAATATTATTGGAGCTGGCTGAACAGGTTTCAGAAGTACTTTCTGAGCCAATGCAAAGTTACGGCTATGGTTCAGGTAGGGGTGGAGGAGGACCTCTGAAAGCAGGACCACTTAATAATCTGGCATTCCCTCCCTGTGTTAAAAAAGCTCTGGAAGGGATTAAATCCGGTGGTCGGAACGATGCAATTGTTCTGTTTATGACACCGTTTGTTTCCTATGCTCGACTCTATCCCGATGTGTTCCGGATGAACATCACCAAACGTGTCTCTGATCAGGACCCTAATCTGGAAATAACAGAAAACGAAGTCTTACCCCTGATTTATGAAGCCGCACAACGATGTGTGCCCCCATTATTTGATGATCAGCCCCAAGAAAAGGTTAATATTAATGCTAAGCTGGGTTTTGGAATGCATAGTTCTCTGAATATGAATCACGAAGGTGAAACCACGTGGTACACGCCAATGAGTTGTGAAAAGATTAAACTGCACCTCCCCCACCTGTGTAAACCAGATGATGTTTGCAAAAAGATCGGTAACCCCCTGAGCTATTATAACCGGAGAATATGGGAAGTTAACAACCTGGAAACAGAAGGTCCTGAAACACCTGAAAATGGGGATTCTGATAACTCTAATAAAATTGAGGCTTCTGAGGTTCAGAAAGGAACTGGTGAGGATAACAAATCCAATGAATCAACTGACACAACTGGTGGGAGTGCTTAATCATGGATTTGAAACCTGCAAATCCTAACGAACGTCGCCAGTATTACAGGGAAGAGTGGGATGTTAAAAATGTCCCAGATTTCATTCTCAAATCCCTTATTCAACGGGAATTTGGTTTTGACCATATGGGGAGGGGGCCTAACGACCGTTACCGAGTTTTCAAAAACACCGACTTTTTGAGAAAATTCATGAGGTACCGTGCTCCATTTGCTGCCTATTCTTCAGTGGCATTCTACCATAAACCTCGGCGGAGGGATGGATGGATAAAAGCCGAACTGGTCTTTGATGTGGATGCCAAGGACATACCTATAAGGTCCTGTGGATGTGAAAATGTCTGTGAAGTATGTTTGAATCAAGCAAAAGACATAGTTCATGGTCTGGTGGATACTCTTAAAGGTGACCTTGGACTATCTCATATTCACGTGGTTTATTCTGGTCGTGGATATCACATAAGGATACTGGATGATCTGGTGATGGGTGCAGACAGTGATGTACGTACTCAGGTCGTTAAATATTTAGTGGGTTCTGATGTGCCACGTAGTGAATACTCCAGCCACGGGATGAAATACAACCTGGAGCACTTTACCATCCCTTTTGGTTATCCTCAGGTCTTCACCCACCGGGTGAAACAGGCACTATTAGCAGTGAATATGGACACCGAAATTGACGGAGTGAATAAAAATATTCTCAAAGCTGTCATTAAGCACCGGGACCTCTTAAAAGACGATCAGTGGGGTATATTCAGAAAAAATATTGGCCCTGTCAGATATAATAAACTGGTTAAAGGTATTGCATCACTAAATCTTACCCTGGTGGATGCTAAGGTTTCTATCGATCTCAAAAGGATATTAAGACTACCCTCCTCTCTCCACTCTGGTGTTAGTATGATATCCACAGAAATTAAGAATCTGGAGACATTCGATCCATTCCAGGATGCAGTTCCCAAGTTCGTTTATGAGAGGAATGAATGAATCACCTTAAAATCGCTTTATTCAGGATCATTCTCAATAGAAATAATGTAGATGTTAAGTGAATAAAATCAATTCTTGGTGACATTTGTCAAAATTCGGTTATGATAACCAAGAATTTCATCTGGTTAACAACTCATATTTGTGAAGATAACAGTACATAAATTTCAGTAGCTTTTCATCCGATTCTTCTGGAATCAAAAGGTCTGAAACATTTAATAACTCATAATTGTTTAGTATTTTCTTTTTAAGATGTTTTCCCACTCTCAAATTTCTGATCCCCCTTTTCGTAAGGGTTCCTTTGATGAGTGACTCTGCATCCTGGTGTTCACGCCTAGTGAGTGTCACCCACTGGTCATCTTCAATCCATGAGGCAGGATGTTTCTGGGTAAATCTTTTGGCATTATCATCATCCCATACTCTGGGGCCAAAATGTTTTCTATAGTGGGGAAGATGCCAGGTGTTCATCTCCAGGAGAATCAAAACCTTCTGATTTTCTTTATCATTACCTTCACTGGTCCAACAATCACTTCCCAAAACACTGAAATCCCCAGTTTCCAAAATTTTAACCAGAGAATTTTCTGTTTTTCTTATCTGAGGATGCAGAGCATCATCAGGAATTTCTGGAGCAGGAAATGTGAGAATAATTGAATGAGTATCCCTTTTTTCAAATTCCACCTTAATGGCTTGCAGATCATAACTGATTTCTTTGGGGTAAAAATATGCTTTTTTAGGATTTTCCAGAAAATTGGCTGCTGCTACACGGAATTCAGCCATCTTTTGAAGGGTTAATGCAGCTGCAACATTCCTGTTCTTATCAGTTGGGTCCACCACAACCAGGGAGTCACTGAAAAGATCAGCAGTACCAAAATTCATTAAATCAATTTGGTAGCCTGGTTTCCACTCACTAGAAGCCTTTTGAAGGACTTCCAGAAACGAACCGTAGTGTATAATTAGTAATTCGCATAGATAACCAGAAAATCCACCTACCTTGAATTCAGAACCATAAGTACCCACCATCTTCATGAACCTTTTCAAAAGCCGCACTTCTTTTTCTTGATTAGTTTTCAGATTTTTTCTTACATATTCTGTGTGTAAGATAGTACGATCTACTGCGGATTTCAATTCTTTCGATTGTTGGATATCATAGCAGGGAACCAAATCTACAGGGTAACCATCTATAACGCCAGTTAAGTAGGGGTGTGACGCGTAACGCTCCTCATAAGTTCCTCCCACCGTTTCTATGCAGTAATATGCCAATTCCAAACCCTGGGCTTTGAGATCCTCCAGTGAAGTGCTTAGGGGGAATTTGATGAAAATATCAATATCCACATCCTCCTTATTATCACTGGAAATCCAAGTGTTTTTGGCTACAGAGCCGAGAAGAACTGCTCTAGCACTAAAACCTTTATCATGGGCGTTAGTGTTGATAATATCAATTAATTTATCTGATAAATTTTGAATATTTTTTTGTTCATTTTCTGAAGGTTCTATATCCTCCAGAATTGTTGTAAAATCAATCAATTACAATACCTCTATCCTAATATTATTTTTAAAATCCTATATTCTTTCTTTTTAACACATTTTTTTGGGATATTTAAATGCGTGTTATAAATTTAAATAATCCATTTGAATTGATATAATAATTTATCAAGATGTGGTTTTAAATGAAAAATTCATGTATATCAGTGTAGATGGGACCTACCGGGGTTAGTTCGCTCTTTTTCAACACTAATTTATCCACATCCATATTCCCTATTTCGATGTCCCGTAACTCCTGGAGTTTATCTGCCAGGAATTCTTTATTATGTGCTCCTTTCACCCGGGCAATAGTGAGATGAGGAGTATAACTGCGCTCCTTTTTAAAACCCATTTTCGCAAATTCCTGGTCCAAATCTTTTTGCAGTTCTGAGAATTTACCGGAATCTTCAATTCCCAACCACAAAACTCGCATATAGCCCGGATGAGGGAACACTCCGGTCCCTTTAATGTGCAATGGAAATGACTGGTAATTTTCCAGTTTCCCCTCAGTAATATTTGTTATCTGTTTAATCTGGTCGGGGTTAATCTCTCCGAAGAATTTGAAGGTTAAATGGAGGTTTTCAGCATCCACCAACTTTAAAGGTGCATCAGTTTTTAGGAGGTCTTTTTGTATTTTCTGAATTTCGTAGGTTAATCGTCGGTCCACATCTACTGCTAAGAATACTCTCACTTTATCACCAGAGTAATATTATGGGGTAATTTCAATTTAATCTGATCATTTTTATGTCAATTAATTACCTGTTATTTCTTTTAACCAATAATAATGTTTTTTATTCTATCTAAACTTTCTTCTGGAGTTTCTATTGTATTAAGTAAGTAAACATCCACTGATTGGAATAGTTCACCAAAGAATTTGCGGCGAATATTTACTTTGCGTTTATCTCGCACTAGCTGGTGGGGGTTACAGAAATCCTTCTCAATCATAAAGTTAAGGGCTTCCTGAGATTGAAGTTCACGGAACGCAGGGTTGGATTTATCTCTTTCCAACAAAACAACTGATCTAAGAGTGCTGGTTTCCCTCACTCTTCCTTCGAAAAGAGTTTTCACGTCAGCTATGCCTCTTTTTTTATTATCCAGCCTTACTTGATTTACCTTATGGGAGAATTCCTTCCAGACCTCTGCCAAGTCATCCCGAATGTATGAATTCTTTTCTGATGAATAAACCACAGCTGCATTGGCAAATAATCTTGTGAAGAACCAGTCATCAGATATGTAATTAAAATCATTATATTGTAACAGACCATAGGTTAAAGTAGTTTTTCCTGTTCCTGGGGGCCCTATTATTGCCATTGCATGTCCTCGGCAGTCAACTGCAGATCCGTGGGTTGAATAACGACGGTTTTCAGAATGGTATTCCTCAAAAAAGTCAGATATCGCTGCCAGGGCTATGCTTTTTATCCAACCATAATAATCACAATTTTTTATAATGCAGGTCTTGGAAACGGGTTCATATAATATTCTAAGTTCCCCACCATCTTCAATAGAGAATATTTTAGCATGGGGTCGTATGTCTTCGTTCATAAATTTAAAATTGTCTTCCCATTCTTCCTTAAATTCTCTGTTATCAGTTAAGAACTTAACGCAGGCACCATGAATATTGGCTTTTCGTTCATATTGAACTTTTTGCTTAAGCTCATCAAACAGGGCATCCTTGTCATTCTGTGTGATAATTTCTACCTTATATTCAGACATGTAAATTGCCCCCTTAACTTCTTTTTAATCAACATATTTGATTTGAATTTCCCATTTTTTAGAAATTCGAAGATAAAATAATTGGAAAAATTCCAGAACCGAAGTATCCAGATCAATTTAGACAGTTAATTCAGAAATTATGGTATAACTCAACTGAATTTAATATCCAACTTGTATAATAAGATCTTCAGTGAAATACGGTATAAAGGGGAGTAAATTTGGGAAATAAAAAAAATAAGATTTCCTTTTTAATTATTTTTCAATAATACTCTCTTCAATGGCCATTCCAAAGTGCCGGGCATTGGGGTCCAGGTAGATCATCACTTTGTCCCCTACCTTTAGTTCGGCCACGGATTTTGGTTCACCAGCTTCTGTAACCAGACGGATAGTTTCAGCATTCTGGAGCAGGGTGCGCAGAACAACTCCGTCGTATTCGGCTTCCACCAGCATCAGTGGTCTTTTCTCAATTTTAACCCGACCCACAATGGCTATTTTGGTGTTGCCTTCCTGGTCAACAGTGAGTACTTCATCTCCAGTTTCCAGTTCTGAGAGGTACTTGGTTTTGTTACCAGGAGTCATAACATAGGCGTGCACTGGGCCTGCGTTAACCCGGAAAGGTCGTGATGCCACGTATTCACTTTCCATGGATTCACTGTGCACCAGGAACAGTCCCTGGGAGTATGAACCTACCAGCATTCCTTCTCCTAACTGCATCATGGAGCAGGTGTCCACGCAAACTCGGTCTCCAATTCCAACTGGTTCAACCTTGGTTATGGTGGCTGCTTTCATCTGGTAACTTTCACTCTGTATTTTTTCAATTAATTCAGATACCTTTTTTATCTGGTTGATTTCTCGTGGACATAGTAGCACTCCGTCGGTCCCATGTTCCAGTGTTTCCAGGGCCACTTTGGCTTCATCATGGTCTGTGACTGCGGCAATGATCTTAACATTTTCTTTCTGTAAGTCGGCTATTATGTTTTCTAAGGGAATAACTTTCCAGTCTCGCCCCATTAAAATGAGATAGTCAGCATCTTTTCCTAATATTCTGGCCAGTTGTTCGTGTTTTTTACTGGTGATCTCCACGTAGGCAGAGACCTTCTTATCCATCCTTTTCAATCTTTTAACAGCAACTAAATCCTTGGATTCTGATAAGTCGTCAGGTATTTTAAGAGTGCCATCTCCTTCACTGTTACGGCCCACCATTACAATATCTGAGCCTTCGGCATCAGAGATTATTTTCACATTACCCAATCTTCTGATGTTATCAACATCAGTGAAGTCCACTATGTGGTCCATACCTGATTCCAATGCCGTGGTGATAAATTGTTTCTTTTTATCCCAAACATTACCTTCGGCCATTACCCATGCAAATTTCATAAATATAACCTTCTAATTTTATTCCCTTGAATTTATTCAGTCGAATCAACTATTCTGTATCAATTGGATAAACTCCGATTTATCCTGCTCTTAAGTGTTATTTATTGAATTATTACTTAATTCACCAGATAAGGTCTTACACCTGACAATGTCGCAAATCATTGATTTTAACCATTCAGGATTTTAAGTGCCTCATCCACGTCTAAATTGTTATGAACAATCTCGGCAATGGCCCTGGTGGTTTTTTGGGGTGATCTTGCCTGGAATATGTTTCTTCCAATTGCTACTCCTGCCCCACCAACTTCTACAGAGTTTTTGACCATTTCTAGAAGTTCACGGTCTGTTTCTACACGGGGACCGCCAGCAATAACCAGGGGTACTGGGCATCCATCAATAACTTCTTTGAATGTGTCAGGATCTCCAGTGTAGTTGGTTTTGATTATATCTGCACCCAGTTCGGCACCGGCACGGGATGCCAGTTTCACCACATCAGCATGGTGTTCATCATCGATTTTTTTCCCTCTAGGGTACATCATGGCAATGAGGGGCATGCCCCAATCATCACAAATCTCGGAAATGCTACCAAGATGCATTAACATTTCAGGTTCCATCTCAGAACCCACATTTACGTGTACTGATACTGCATCTGCTCCCAT
>JAHKLP010000113.1 GCA_020855015.1 Methanobacterium sp. | reverse complement strand
ATACCTTTTGCAAAATATCGACTTCCATAAATTGTTGTTTCCTTATTCTCTTCCTTCATTTCATCTAAGTTTTTTTTGTTTGACAGCATCTATCTCACCTTCATTGTACCAAAGAACGAATATAAATTCATGAAATTATTTAAATTTCATATTATATGATAATTAATGGGCTTCTGAACCGTTAAATTCAATTATTATGTTTATATACATTTATTTGGAGAATAAAATGAAACATCCCCTAAATTACAGTAAATAAGACCCAAACTATATCTTATTGGAGAAAATATTTAAAATTATCGGTTCTAGAAAATCTAGAATGATACTAACTTCTAAAAGAGTTAAAAAGATTAATATGATGATTTTATCTATTAAAACCATCTTCACAGCTATTTTCCTCAATACCACTATAGAATTCGTTGCTTCTGAGCTAAAAAGAGATAAAAAGTTGCTAAAATTCTTCAAAATAGACAAAGTTCCAACTGCAATCCCGGTTTCTGAATTCATATCCAGATTTGAACCCTAAAAATTCCTTTAAATTGTAAATAGCACATTAATACAAATAAAACCACTAAAAAACAATTTAAACGAACATTTATTGTTGATGCAACACAAATAAACTTAGATTACAATACCAAACGCAAACATCGGTCTAAAAAACACCACAAAAAATCTCAAATGGAGATATGCATCTCCATATGGATTTTACATAGGATTTAAAACCACCATAGTCATAGAATACGAGCCTAAAATGCCTGTTGCCATTTTAATACACACTGGAGCACCACACGATACAAAGACATTCGCCGAAATAATGGAAAACCTCAGAAAACGACGAATAATCAAAAAAAAGACACGATAATATTCGATCGAGGATATTAAAGTTACGAAAAATACCAAATCGGCATTTCCAAATATAAAATCGTTCCGTTAATTTTCCCCAAAGAAAATTTCAAAATCAGAAAATTAAATGACAAATTAACCTACCCATTAAGCGTATTTAAAAATAAAAAAACAGAATCAAAAACTAAAAACAATTTTAATCCAAAAAATACAAATTGGAAACGATACAAACCCATACATGGAAAAATCGAAGACTTCTTCAAATTATGCAAATCAGGACTTAACTTAAGAAAAATACACAAATATACTCCGAAATCAGCTAAAAAACCATCATATTAATTGTATTCTTAGCAGGGCTAATCACAACATTAGGGTACAACTCAAAAACAGCCTTACAAAAGCTTTCCGAAACATAAAAAATCTAAGACCCTAAAAATTTATATCAGAGAAATGCTAGAATTATTAAAGATACTGTTAGAAAAAAATAAAAAAATAACTATAGGATCGTATGGGCGGATAAACACCTTAACTCCAATTTAGTTTTTATGATTAAATCCTTATTTTATATGTTCTATCAAGCCAATGATGAACCCTATGAGCTCTGAATCCGTGATGACTGATGGGCGAGCTGAGGCTTATCCAAATCAAATTAAAATTTTTTTTATGATTTTTCAATTGATAAATTGGATAAAACATCCTCACATAATGCTTTAACATCACTGAATACTCTTCTCCCGTTAAGTTCGTCAATTTGAGGACGCATAACAATAACGACTGGTATTTCTAGATCAAGCGCAGCATCTATCTTTGACATAAAACCCCCGCTGTCTCCACTTTCCTTGGTCAAAACAAGATCAATCTGGTATTCTTTCATGAGGATCTTATTAAATTCCTTGGAAAATACACCTTCCATAGCCACGATATTGCCATGAGGGATCCCCATTTTGAGACATTTTTCAAGAGAATAAACTGAAGGAAGAATACGTGCCACAATCTGATGGGGAGAAATCATTTCGGTCAGATAATGCAAGGTATTCACACCTGCCAGATGTAAAATTTTCCCCTGAACTTGATTTTCCAATGAACCCTCTTTTGTTCCTTTTTTAATGTCCAGTATTTTATGGGTGGCTTCTTCGAAAGAAGAACACTTATAAAGTAGTTGACTATCCGGAATTTTACTTGGAGGTCTTTCAAAACGTATATAGTCTACTTCACTGTTTTCAGATGCATCTATAGCATGTTTAGTGGCAAGAGATGCGAAAGGATGAGTAGCATCGATTAAATATTGGACATTATTTTCCTTCATTATCCTAACCAATTGGCCAGAATCAAAACGTCCTCCCAGAATCTTATCCGCCCCTGAATTGAGGGCAAGGTCAGTTCCGTGGCGGGTGGTGGCAGTGGCCAGAACCCAGACACCTGCTCTGGATAAACATTTAATAATCTCTCTAGCATCACTGGTTCCAGCCATTACTAATACTTTCATTTTATACTCCTGGCTAATTTTTCATCACCCGGTTATAAATGATTTTTATATGAATCTCTCTGCCAGCCAGTCACTTACCAGGATGGTGCTTGCAATCAAAAGAATTAAAACCCAATCAAAGGCACCTAGAGCTGTAGTTCTGAAGATTCCCTGAAGGAATGGTAGATATATAACTCCCAATTGCAGAAGAACAGACGCTCCAACTGCCAATAAGAGGAATTTATTGGAAAATCCACTTTCAGAACGGCAGTTGAATACATTAAATATTTGATACATGACAAAAACGGTGAAAGCCATGGTCATGGCCTTTACATTTTCGTGGGCCGGAGACGGATCAGCAGATAAAATATAGGAATAAAGAGCCAAAGTTCCGACAGTCATAACCACTCCTGCGATAACGATTTTTAAGAGATTTTTACGGGGGATGATCTCTTCTTTAAGTGGGGGACGATTCATAACATTTTTTTCTGGTGGTTCAACACCTAAGGACTGGGCTGGAGGCCCATCCATAATTATGTTAATCCATAAAACCTGTATGGGGTTGAAAGGAACTGGCAAGCTAAATAGTGATGCTGAGGTTATGGTTAGTATGGCTCCTATGTTGGTGGAAAGCTGAAACCGGACAAACCGCCTAATGTTATCAAAAATAGTACGCCCTTCGCGCACTGCTTTGACGATTGTTGCGAAGTTATCATCCTGAAGTAGCATGTCCGCGGACTCCTTGGCCACATCCGTACCACTTCCCATTGCCACGCCAATAGCTGCTTTTTTAAGTGCGGGAGCATCATTTACACCATCACCAGTCATTGAAGCAACGTTATCCATCTTTTTAAGGGTTTCAACTATGCGAACTTTCTGTTCAGGAAATACTCTGGCATATACACTGACGTCATTTACCATATTTTCAAATTCTTGATCACTTAGATTATCCAGATCAGATCCGGTAAGTGCAACAATATCCTTACCATCTACTAGGCTGATTTCTCGAGCTATAGCCACCGCTGTGTCTTTGTGATCTCCTGTGATCATAACAACTTTTATACCTGCCTTTTTTGCTATTGCAATGGCTTCTTTAGCTTCTTCACGTGGTGGATCCATCATACCCACCAGCCCAGCAAAGATAAGATCCTTTTCCAGTGCTTCTTTATCATTTAAGTCTTCATCAGGACTTAACTTACGATAAGCGAAACCAAGAACCCGAAGTGCATTACCAGTCATTTCATTTAGTTCTTTCATTACATTATCAGTATCATCAGGTTTTATGGGGCGAATACCAGTTTCCCCTTCAATTTCAGTGCATCTGTGCAGGAGGACCTCTGGAGCCCCCTTTATCAGTAAGTATCGTTCACCTTCAATCTGGTTTACAGTGGTCATCCTCTTTCTGGTACTGTCCAATGGAATCTCCAGCAGGCGGAGATATTTTTCTTCCATCTCCTTGCGGTTGTAACCATTTTCATCAGCGTATATTAGTATTGCAGCATCTGTGGGATCTCCCAATAATTTTCCATCAGATTTTGTGGCATTATTACAGAGGGCAGAAATTGTGTATACCATTTCTGGATCATTGGCCCGGGCATCACGAACAGTCATCTGGTTGAGGGTTAGTGTTCCGGTTTTATCTGTGCATATCACGTTACAGGATCCTAGAGTTTCTACTGCCAATAATTTTCGGACAATGGCATTACTTCGTGCCATTCGCTGCATTCCCAGAGCCAGTGTTAAGGTTAAAATGGCTGGTAGACCTTCGGGAACTGCAGCCACTGCCAGTGAAACAGCGGTCATAAAAGTTTCCACCAGAGGTATTCCCTGCAGATATTCAAGCACAAACACTATTGAACATACTAAAACAGCCAGCAACCCCAGAGTCTTACCTAAACCTGCAATTTTTTGTTGTAGGGGTGTTTGTTCTTCTTCTTCCTGGATCATCTCCGCGATTTTACCAATCTCGGTGTTCATACCTATTTTTACTACTACTCCCTTTCCACGGCCTGATGAGACATCAGTTTCCATAAATGCCATGTTTGCAGTGCCATGATCATCAGAGTATATGGTTTCGGGATGTTTTTCCGCAGGTAAAGATTCCCCAGTCATGGCAGATTCATCTATCAATAGGTCGTAGCTTTCAATTATACGAAGATCAGCTGGGACGTTATCTCCTTCCTCTAAAAGAACTATATCTCCTATGGTGAGTTCTCCAGCTGGTACTTTCTGTTCCTGACCGTCCCTGATAACCACTGCTTCACTGGATATCAGACCTTTAAGCTTTTCCATAGCTTTTTCAGCACGGTATTCCTGGATGAAACCAACAACAGCATTAATAAGGACTACAATTAGTATGACAATGGCATCCAAAGTATCCCCAACATAGTAAGCGGCAATGGCTGCTATGATCAGGATGAGGATGAGGATGTCCATAAACTGGCCCAGAAATATCTTTACGGGTCCTGCCTTTTTTTCTTCCACCAGTTCATTTTTACCGTGTTCTAAGAGGCGTTTTTGAGCTTCAGAATTACTTAATCCTTTTATACTAGAATTCAGAGTTTTTAAGGTTTCATCTGCACTTAAATTCTTCCATTTCATGATTAATGCACACCTGAAAATCTTGACATATACAAAAATTATGATCTTTTTTATATTTAATATGATTTTTTTATGATGTCTTCATATGGACAAAGTTATTATTTGAAACTGCGTTTATAAAAAACTGCTTTTTTATAGTTAATCAAATCCATCTTCTTTTGAGTGTTGATAAAATCAGTTGAAAGTGGTTTTATTATTAGATCAGCCCCTGTAATGTTAGAAAGATTCTCCAGATAAGGGTGTAATTCTTCCGGGGGCCTTATGGAGTAGATAAGTCCTGCATCCTTATATATTTTTAAGTCAGGTTGTCTAATATCATCTAAGATGATCTGGTCGTGGTAAGGTTTAATATCCGTCATGATGATATTGACCTTAGGATGTTGCTTCAAGTCAAAGGCAACCTTTAGAAAGGTTCCCACTCCAATTTCCACAATCAATGGACTAATAGAGTAATGTTTAATAATATATTCAGTAAAATCATTCCACATGCAATCACGTCAATTAACTGGAGATATTCATGATAATAAGAGAATTCAAACGTCAGGACATAAAAAGAGTCCTGGAAATTGAATTAACATCATTTAATGACCCCTATCCTGCCAATGTTCTGGTGGATATTTACAACTTAGGAGCCGGATTTCTTGTGGCCCAGCAAGATAATATGGTAGTAGGATATATTATATTTTGGATCAGATTTGAGAATGATGGTCACATTATCTCTATTGCAGTGGATAAAAAATATCAGAGAAAAAAGATTGGAACCCAATTGGTTGAAACTGCCCAAGAGATCTTTAAAAAGTATAATGTGAAAAATATACGTCTCGAGGTTAGAAAAGGTAATCATGCCGCCCGTAAATTCTATAGAAATATGGGTTTTGTCGAGAGAACACCAGTAATTAATTACTATGAAGACGGTGAAGACGCCGTGATTATGGACAAATTTCTGGAATTTGAAGAAGGCGAAGTGCAGAATAAATCCGAAAAGACCTGAAAATCAGTTTTATAAACATAATTAAAAAAAATTAACAAATACACCTAAAATCAGCACATAATAATTATACATGGTGATTGAATGAGAAAAGTGGCTAAATTAGCTTTAGAGGATGGTACTGTACTTAAAGGCGAGGGATTTGGTTATTCTACTATAAAAACTGGAGAAGTTGTATTTGCAACTGGAATGACTGGATACGTTGAATCCCTTACTGATCCCTCCTATAAAGGCAATATTTTAATGTCAACCTATCCTCTGCAGGGTAATTATGGAATCTCAAAGGATTGGTTCCAGTCTGGCGAAATAAAAGTAGAAGGATTCATAGTAAGAGAAGAAACCAGGTATCCATCTCACAGACTTAGTGAACAGAACATATCCGATTTTTTAAATGAAAACAAAATTCCTGGAATAAGCGGAATCGACACCCGTGCCCTAACTCTAAAAATCCGCAGGCATGGAACCATAAAGGGGGCTCTGGCTACAGAAGAAGTAGAAGATGAAGAACTCCTTGCTATGGCCAGGGCGCAGCCCAGAATTGAGGATATTGACCTGGTGGATAAAGTATCAGTAACTAAACCCCATATTTTAGGGGAAGAATACAAAAATAGAGCAGTCATAATGGACTATGGGGTAAAAAATAACAGTATAAATGAACTTTTGAAAAGAGAAATTGGTGTAGTTTTATTACCCTACAATACACCAGCAAAAGAAGTATTAGATTATGAGCCTGGAGGTCTTTTAGTCTCAAGCGGTCCAGGAGATCCTAGCAGAGTAAAAGAAGGCATAGAAATCGTTAAAAAACTTTCTGAAAAACTCCCGATTTTTGGCATTTGTTTAGGGCAGCAGATAATTTCACTAGCCTTTGGGGCAAAGATTTACAAAATGAAATTCGGCCATAGGGGAGCAAATCAACCTGTCAAAGACCTTAAATCTGGTAAAATATCTATTACATCACAGAATCATGGCTTTGCTATTGATGGAAATTCATGTGAAGACTTGCCAATAGAAATAACCCAAATAAATCTAAACGATAATACAGTTGAGGGCATAGAACACCAGGAACTTCCAATAATCGGCGTTCAGTACCATCCTGAAGCTGGACCAGGCCCTAATGATACTGATTATCACTTCGACCACTTTCTAGAAGATATTAAAAAGTATTGAAGAGCATGTTTTTAATGATTATAATTTATGAAACAAAAATAGCCATTAATTGAATAAAAGAGGATTAGAAATGCCACGGGATAAAGACATTAATAAAGTACTCATTATTGGCTCAGGACCTATACAAATAGGTCAGGCTGCTGAATTCGATTATTCAGGTTCGCAAGCCTGCAAATCCCTTCAAGAAGAGGGTATTAAAACTGTGCTGGTTAACAGCAACCCCGCCACCATCCAAACAGATGTAGACATGGCAGATGAGGTTTATGTGGAACCATTAACCCCTGAGATTGTGGCTCAGATCATAAAAAAGGAAAAACCTGACGCTATCTTACCTACCATGGGAGGTCAAACTGGGCTGAATGTATCTACGGGTCTAGATAAAATAGGTGCATTGGAAGGGGTGAAGGTAATAGGATCATCAATCCAGACCATTAAGAACGTGGAAGACCGTGACCTTTTTGACAGCTTCATGAAAAAGCTTAATGAACCTGTTCCTAAGGCTAAAGCTGTTGAATCATTGGATGAAGCCTTTAAAGCAGTTGAAGATATAGGTTATCCTGTTATTGTCAGACCAGCATTTACTCTGGGTGGAACTGGGGGTGGAGTTGCCCACAATGACCAGGAATTAGAAGAAATTGCCACCAGAGGATTAGAAATGAGTTATATTAACCAAGTGCTCATTGATCAGTCAGTACTGGGCTGGCAGGAATTTGAATACGAAGTTATGCGTGATAAAAACGATACTTGCATCATTGTGTGTAACATGGAGAACATTGACCCCATGGGTATTCACACTGGAGAAAGTATAGTGGTGGCCCCAGCTCAAACCCTGTCTGATGAGGATAATCAACAACTCAGAAATGCTTCCATCAAGATTATACGTGCCCTGGGAATCAGGGGAGGCTGTAATATACAGTTTGCTGTTCACCCGCTTACAGGCGAGTATAAAGTTATTGAAGTAAATCCTAGGGTGAGCCGTAGCAGTGCATTGGCTTCTAAGGCTACCGGATATCCCATAGCTAAAATATCAGCAAAAATTGCAGTTGGCATGACCTTAGATGAGATCAAGAACGATATTACCAAGGAAACACCCGCCTCATTCGAACCCAGCATAGATTACATTGTAAGTAAGGTGCCACGCTGGCCTTTTGACAAATTTAAAGGCATCAGCAGAGAAATTGGGGTTCAGATGAAGTCTACTGGAGAAGTAATGGCCATTGGAAGAACTCTAGAAGAATCTCTCCACAAAGCTATCCGTAGCCTGGATGTGGGCAGTTACGGATTTGATGATGTTGAATTTGATGATGAAAAACTCAAGAATGCAACTGATGATCGGTTTTTCCAGATTTACAGTGCCCTTAAGTCCGGGATGAAAATTGACGAGATCCATTCAATTACCAATATTGATCCTTTTTTCCTTCATAAAATACTCAATATCGTAGATTGGGAGAAAAAAATTAATAAAGAAAACATTTTGGATCCTCAGATATTGCTTAAAACTAAAAAAATGGGCTTTTCAGACCGTAAACTTGCAGATATAACCAGCCTGAAAGAAGAAGAAATAAGGAAAACTAGGGAAAAAGAAGGAATTATTCCCACATATAAAATGGTAGACACTTGTGCAGCAGAGTTTGAAGCCCAAACCCCCTACTATTATAGTTGCTATGAAGAAGAAGATGAAGTAATAGTTTCTGATAAGAAAAAGGTTATTATTATAGGTGCTGGACCTATTCGTATTGGTCAGGGAATAGAATTTGATTACTGCTGTGTTCACGCAGCGATGGCTCTGAAAGAAGATGGTGTTGAGACCATTATTATAAACAACAATCCTGAGACAGTGAGTACTGATTACGACATATCCAGTAAACTATACTTCGAACCCATCACCTTAGAAGATGTTATGAGTATTATAAACAAGGAAAAACCCTATGGAGTGGTGGTTCAGTTCGGAGGGCAAACTTCAATAAATCTTGCGGTTCCTCTGGCACATGAAGGAGTACGTATACTCGGAACACCTCACGAGAGTATAGATCGAGTTGAAGATAGGGAAAGATTTACTAAAGTTCTTAATAAATTGGAAATACCACAAGCTGATTATGGAATTGCTTTTTCATTTGAAGAAGCGCGATTAGCAGCTGATGAAATTGGATTTCCGGTCCTGGTGCGGCCATCTTACGTTTTAGGGGGTCGAGCCATGGAGATCGTCTACGATGATAATGAACTCAAAGAGTATATGAAAGAAGCTGTTCGAATATCTCCCGAACATCCCATCTTGGTGGATAAGTTTCTGGAAGATGCCATCGAGATAGATGTTGACGCTCTGTCTGATGGAGAAGAAGTCTTCATTGGGGGGATTATGGAACATATCGAAGAGGCCGGAGTGCACTCAGGAGATTCTGCCTGCGTTATACCCCCACAAAGCATTCCTGAAGATGTTTTAAAGACCATTAAAGAACATACCATTAAGTTAGCCCTCGAACTTGAGGTTGTCGGACTTATGAACATTCAGTATGCAGTTAAAATGGATGAGGAGGACAAACCAAAAGTTTACATACTGGAAGCAAACCCAAGGGCAAGTAGAACTGTCCCTATCGTTAGTAAAGCGGTTGGTGTTCCACTAGCCAAGATAGCTGCTGAATTAATGATGGGAAAGAAACTAAAAGACTTTGGACTGAAAGATGAAGTAAAAATAGATCATGTTGCTGTAAAAGAATCCATATTCCCCTTCATTAAACTTCCGGAAGCCGATTCTATCCTGGGACCTGAAATGAAATCAACTGGGGAAAGCATGGGTATAGATTCAAACTTTGGAATATCATACTATAAAGCACAACTTTCGGCAGGCATGGATCTCCCACAAAAAGGTACCATCTTCATCAGTGTTAGGGATCAGGACAAGTCCAAAATTCTGGACATTGTGAAAAAGGCAAAAAAACTTGGTTTTGAATTAATAGCCACCCGTGGGACTGCGAAAGCAGTAAAGGATCAAATAGAAATCAATATCATACGTAAGGTTAGCCAGGAATCACCTAATATTCGTGACGCTGTTCTCAATGGCGAAGTGGACATGATAATTAACACTCCTTCTGGCAAACAATCAGCAGATGACGGGTATTACATCCGGAGAATGGCTGTTGAGCTTGGCATACCCTATGTAACCACACTTGCCGGAGCAAGAGCAGCTTTAAACGCCATTGAAAATGTGGAAAAAGGAAAAATTGGTGTTAAATCCCTAAAAGAATACCATAAATATGTTTAATTTTTTTTTAATTGTTCTTTTTATTCTTTTATTAATTTTTTTAAATCCACATTTACACATTAATTTTTTACTCACTCAATTATACCATACACTCATTTTTAAGTTAATGATAAATATCCCTAAAACATATTTTTCTGTGTATGCTTAACATCAAAAACGGCTTGGTGCTATATGGCCCTGAAATGGAGCCAAAAAAAGCTAACATTCTCATTAAAGATAATCTTATTGTGGAAGTCTCAGCCCACGCTTCTGGTGGGCGAGAAATAGATGCCAAAGGATGCATAGTATCCCCATCATTGATCAACAGCCACGTACACTTGGGAGATTCAATAGCTAAAGATATTGGTGATGGAGTACCCATTGAAAATATTGTGAAACCTCCAAACGGACTGAAACACAGATTACTTACTAAAACAGACCCCCATAATATTATTGGTTCCATGAGGAGTTCCTTAAAGGAAATGCTTGAAACAGGAACAACCACCCTGGTTGATTTTAGAGAAGGAGGAGTTAAAGGCATTGAACAGATTGAAAAAGCAAGCAAAGACATTCCGATCCGAAAAATTATTCTGGGACGCCATGATTCTTTTATCAAACACCCGTCTTTCAAAACGGGGTCTGAAGATCTCAATGCTGATTTTGCAACAGGAATAAGAAAAAATTCCCTTGAACTCCTTAAATACGCTGATGGTGTTGGTTTAAGTGGTTTCGGGGAACTTGATGATAGGGTAGTGGAAATAATAACTGAAACATGCGCCAGGGCAGGTAAAATCTCTGCAATTCATGCTGCTGAATATGAGCAAGTACAGAGAAATTCTCTTAAAAACACTGGGAAAACAGAAGTGGAAAGAGCTCTTGATGGTGGATTTAACATTCTGATCCATCTAACAGCACCACTGAATAGTGATTTAGATCTTTTGATGGAGGGAGAAAAATCAGTGGTTTGTTGCCCCCGTTCAAATGGTGCTCTTTCTGTTGGGATACCACCCATTAAAGAGATGTGGAATAGGGGAATTAATCTACTTTTGGGAACAGATAATTTGATGTTCAATTCTCCAAACATGTTTAGAGAGATGGAATACACCCTAAAATTGACTAGAGGTTTTTATAAAGAATATTTTCCTCCAGTAGAAATATTGAAAATGGCAACAGTTAACGCTGGCCAGGCCCTGAACCTTGATATTGGATGTATTCAAGAGGGTATGTTGGCAGATATTATGATTGTGGAACAGTTGTCAGACAACCCTGTACTGTCTCTGATAAACCGCACTGAATCGAAAAACATAATAGGTCTCGTGACAGATGGTAAATTAATATACATAAGGTGAAACAAATGTACCAGAAAATTTTATTGCCAACAGATGGCTCAAAATTTGCCGAAAAAGCGGCTGAACATGCTATCTGGATAGCCAGTAGAAGCGGCGCTGAAATCATAGTTTTAAATGTTATTGAAACATCTTCATTAGTGGGGCTCCCAGCAGAAGACCTCATAGTAAAAATTAAAGAAATGTTAAAGGAAGAAGGTAGGAGATCCCTTGAAAGAATATCAGAAATGATATCAAAAAGTGAAGAAGAATCAAAAACTGAAGATGTTAAAATAACTCTAAAAACTGAAGAAGGCTCACCCGCAGATTCCATTCTCAAGACCATTGAAAATGAAAACATCGATCTGGTGGTTATGGGAACTTCTGGAAAACATGGTTTAGACCGATTTTTACTGGGCAGTGTTACAGAAAAAGTGGTTAGATCATCGGAATGCCCAGTTTTAGCAGTTCACTGAACAAAAAATCTTTTTAATATTCTTTTTAGTTGCAGCTTATGGCTGGTGAAACAATGCAGATAAAGGACATAATGTCAGAAGAAATACACTTCATCCAAGTACCTGGAAATCGTGGCAACGCACTGGAACTAATGCGAAAACACAACGTATCCGGATTACCCGTAGTAAAAAAAGGCACCAAGAAACTGGCAGGCATACTAACCAGAACCGATTTAGTAGAAAACCCTGATGAAGAACAAATTGCTCTTATAATGACCAGGAAAATGATAACTGTAGGTCCTGAAGATGATATAGAGGATGCTGCCCGGAAAATGGCAAAAAATCATATCCGAAGAGTGCCCGTTGTTGATAAAGAAGAGTTGGTGGGGTTAGTTACCGCATCAGACCTTATTAACAAAGCCCTGTGGAAAATGGATATTGATGATCCTGCAGAAAAATACATGCTCCGCAGTGTTCCAACCACCTGGGAGAGAACTCCCCTTAAAGTCGCCTTTGAGATTATGCGTTATTTTAATTTAAAGGTCCTTTTAGCCCTTAGTAATGAAGGGAAACCATCAGGCATACTAACTGAAACTGATTTTTTAGATGAAAGTGAAGTAGTATCCGAACAGACTGTGCATAACACCTCAGTTGGGACAGAAGGAGATAAATGGTCATGGGATAGTAAAAACGTTCTTTATGTCATTAAAAATCATCTTCAATTCTCTGATAAAGAGGTGAAAGATGTTGCAACAAGTGATCTGGCCATAGTCACCACCAAAACTGCTGTGAAAGATTGTGCCAACAAAATGCGTCAAAGGAATATTGAACAAATGCCGGTCATTGACGTAGAAGGAGAACTGGTTGGATTGGTAAGGGCAAGCGACCTCATTAAATCCATTATTAAGTAGAATTAATGATTAAAATGTCTGAAACAACATCAATTCCCCAACCAATCATTAAAATAATTTCCGATCCTGAGATTATTCGTATCGTTGGCAAAAAAGGACCAGATGTGTCTATAAAGGATATAAACCTCCAATTTATCATGGCCACATTGTGGTGGGAGGGAAGTCCACAACTGGAAACATTCTTCAATATAATGGAACTGAACATTAAAAGAGCCCTGCAAGAAGTTCATCCCCATGATAAACTGGTTTTAGATTACACATACACTGCCAATGATACCCTGGAAGATGCGTCGGAGATTACAGTAGAAATTGAAAATATTGAAGCTGATGGTGAAGTTTTAGAAGTGAAAGGAGATGTTATTATCCTATCCGGAAACGACGATCGTGGATTCTTCAAGAAACTCACATCATTCAGACGCAAAGTCCAAAAGAACGTACACCAGGAACTATGAAATAAGAGAAATTACGATCCAATTAATTTTTTTAAATCTAATTTATTTCTGCCTACGTATACATGGTAATACCCTTATTAACAAATTCTGAGCATCCTCCCTGTCTTCCATCATTCTAGCAACTATTTTACCATTCTCGGAGAGTGTTATGGTTCTACCATCGAACTCTAGAATAGCTATGCCCATATTGGGAGAACATTTCACTTCACCTAAAGTTTCAAGTTCATGGCAAGTTTCAGGGATGTTTAACCTGTATGGAAGTTGGGCTTCCAACATCATCCCATTCTTTTCATTTTTACATGGCTTGCAAACAAAAATTTCCTTTTCGGAATTCTTATGACTGGCAATGTTCATGGTTACCTTTTCAAACCCGGCTGCCTTCAATTTAGAATCTAAATGATTTAATATCGTCTTATCAATGAGTTTATCTATATCTTCCACTTCAATTAGTGCTATTTTTTCATTATATCTCACCCGAACTACATCTAGACCAGTTAAATTGCTTACTAAATCCTCAGCATAGTTAATGCAGTTAATAATTTCGGGAGTGATCATTACTCCTGTGGGGATTCTGGTGGCTAAACAGGTGGTTGATGGATTATATTCAACATTCATGTTATTCAAAATTGTTCTTACTTCCTGAGAGGTGAATCCATATTGAACCAGAGGTGTTCTAATGTTTTTTTCTATGTTTACCATTAGCCCTGGGCGGTCTTCAAAAAGATCAGTTATATTGGTTCCATCAGTTACAAAGTCATATTGATAATCTGATGCCATTTCCTCCAGTTGCTGGTATATTTTATTCTTACATATGTAGCAGCGATTTGGAGAATTTATTTCAAAATCAGAGTCTTTTAAAAAGTTATTGGCGATTATATGATGTTTGATCCCAATTTTTTTAGCAATTTGTTCTGCTTTCGGTATACATTCGGGAGGCATGACACCATTATCCACAGTCACAGCCAGAGCATCTTTTGCTTCATCTCGAGCTACTAATGCCAATAGTGTGCTGTCTGCACCTCCGGAAAATGCAACAATAACCTTTTTATCGTGAAAAAAAGACTTTAGACCATCGAGTTTTTTTTGGATTTCCATGGGTTATCACTGAAGTAAATCTTTAATATATTTTAAAGCTTTCTTTGCATCTTTTGCCTTTATATCAATTCCTTCATGGTCCAGGAAAGTTTCAAGTTGTTTGATCTTATTCTTTTCCAGGTCAGATGCACTTAAGACTCGTAAATAATTTCTTTGAGGATAATATATATTTTTAGCAGTTTCATATAGCTTTTTAAAATCATTATGTGTTATAATACCTTTTTTTTCAGCCATTTGGAAGTTGTAACTCATACTAACCAGAGCCTCTGATAAGAGTTCATGGGTTACTGGATCAAAAACTATGGCCACATCATCATCGGATTCTATTTTTCCATCCCTGTATTTTTGGTATACTGTTCCAATTCCGATCATGCCTGCATAATCAAGTTCTGCAGCTCTGAGCGCCCCCATGCTTGATCCTCCTATAACTGTAACTCCTGCTTTAAGGGCCTGGAGTATCTCCCTGTGAGATACTGCGGGTTTCTGGTGAAAAACCCCATCAATTATACCAATAATGTCAGGCGGATCGTTTAATAATGCTGAAATATCATCTCTAGCTACTGGAGGGTGATAATCCGCGTCTAAGATCTTACGAGCATCATTTAAATTGAGAGAAGGTCCTATGAACACCACAATTCTTTTTTGATCCATATAAACACCATATCAATTACATAATATTTATTTAGATCAGTATTTTTATGCTGTTATGCATGAGAAAAACAGTAATAAAAGTTAATTGTATGAAAAGAATTTAAAAACGGGATATATCCTTCCCATGGCTTTTTAAGGATAAAAAGATTATTATAACAAGAATAAATTCCCATTAATTCTCTTTAATTGTTTTTAGACACATCATTGGAATTGATATGAATAACTTTACTTTGGTGTATGATTATCTTAAATGTCCTGTTAATTCCTTATGCATTTTTATAATTCGTTGAATTGAAGGATGTTTCCGGCCCAGTTTCTTCTGCCATTTTTCAATTACAAAATCAAGATCAACCT
>JAHKLP010000107.1 GCA_020855015.1 Methanobacterium sp. | reverse complement strand
TCAGGTTCAGGTTCAGGTTCAGGTTCAGGAATTTCTTCAGAAGTTTCCTTTAATTCACCGATTATATCATAAACATTAGTACCTTCTTCGATTTTGTAAGGTTTGTTAAGATCCAAAAGATAATCAACCTGGGCCGGCCCAATATCAAAAACCTCAATCACGGTTTTAGAACTCTCAATTGCAGAATATATCTTTTCTAGAGCTTCTAACTTAGAATTTTCATCATATGAAGCCGCTATTTGTTTTCCATTCTTAAATAGAATATATCCTTCCTCAGGACCGGAAGTAACTCTGATGAATCCGTTTTTTCCTTCCTTGTCTAAATCTTCCATTAATTTCTGAAAATCTAGCTCATCAGCGTACGAAACCATTGAAGGTTTGGTTATGGGCATCTCCATTTATATCTCTCCCCATATCCATTCACTATTATCAATAATAATTTTTACTAATAATAATTCGAAATATTATCAATAATAATTCCGGATAATATAATATATAACTGTTGCAAGTTTTTGTTATTATACTTACTTTCGGATAAGCTTTATTTCTGCAGGAGTAATGATTATAATATTTCGGCCATTTTTACATAATAGAATGGCTTCTCCCCCATCATTATCACGGAATGACTTTAATTTCTCTCCCGCCAGCTTAAAATCATTGGGAGAATCTTTTTCGAGAATACTCATATCCATAATAATGGGATTTTTTTCATCTAAAACTTGTCTGAGGGCATAATCGAATTCATCAATGTTTTGAACCTTCATTAATACTATTTCATAGAATGAATGTTCCGGAACTATTATTGTTTCCTGAACATCCTTCCCTTCCTCTTCTTCCAAGCCAAGATTCTTCTTTAAATAATCCATTATGTCCTTCATTTTTCAACGTCCCCTATACCTATATATTCGGTTATTGCTTTTAATAAGATTGACGCTCCACCCTGAAAAATATCTGCAGCAGGAAGCATATATTTTTCCTCACATTGGGAAAAAATATCTCCCTTTGGCGTATCTTCTGCAAAATTCCTTAAATTTAGAGAAATTCCCACAACTTTAGTGGGTTCCATAGCTTCAATAGCCTTTATCTCTTGCTCGATTCCCATTGGTTGGCGGTAGGGATGGTTGAAACGGTGACAAAGAATTGTGGCGTCGGGTTGAGCACCTACCAAAATTGCGGCAGATAAACCTCGTGGATGTGGGTTTCCCCTCTCAGTTAGACTAGACTGACCCTCTACAAATATTATGTCGGGACTCTTCTCTTCTTCAAGATATTGTACACTTCCCATTACTGCTGAAGCAACATCCATAACTGATAAACTACCTGCCCTGAAATTCAGGTCCACCGGTTGCTCTAATCCCATTTCATCAGTAGAAATAACACCTGGATTTAATCCAATTTTCTGTGCCGTTTGTCCCAATATACGAGTAGTGGTTCGTTTACCACACTCTTGAGAGGTTCCGCCCACAAAAACAATGGGAGTCTTAGGTTTATAATCAAGTTTAGGGAGGACCTCAGTGCAAGTGGCGGGCGCTGTCCCAAATAATGATTTTACCACATCAAGCCGGGGACTTATTTCCTTTAACTGGACATTTTTAGACTTGGCAAATGCCAATAAAGACTGATTTCGATGCAATGGAAGAGATCGGAAAGAACTAACCACATTCAGACCAAGATCAATTGCTTGAACTGCATATTTAATTGCTGATCCTTCCGCTCCAATTGGTAGCATAATGGCCACACTGCGAGCATCAGTGGTCTTGGCGAGGGTAGGCAAATCAGATGAAATAATATTATCGCAAAAACTTTGACCTTGTTTTTGTTTATTATCATCTATAAAACCAACAGCTTTAATTCCGGTAAAATTAGCGAATTTCTCACCACCACCACCGCATCCGATAATTATAAATGGATTAAATTCTTGTAATTCCTGAACAGAGGCCACAAAATACAAAAGATCACTCCTGATAAATTTACTGAATAAGTGAAATATTACATTACTTATTTATTTAATAAATGTCAAACCAAGATATATACTTTAGGTAGCATGTAAATTCTATTGTGGAGGCATGATTATGATAGAAAGAATACTTAAAGATTTAGGCCGAATAAATGGGGTAAGTGGATCTCTTGTGGTTGGTAAAGATGGTTTGATCATTGAAAGCGAAGTTCCAACCGACATAGATTCCGAACTGGTAGCTGCAATGGCTTCTGCTGTTTTTGGTACTGCAGAACGTTCCGCAGAGGAAATGAAACACCAACCTCTCCAGCAGGTGATGATCGAAGGTAGTAAAGGTAAAACCCTGATGATCGATGCTGGCGAAGGTATACTAGTTGTGATTGCAGATATAGATATTAATCTTGGTCTCATAAGGATTGAAATGCGTCGAAGTGCTGAACGAGTTGTGGAATTCCTGACTTAATCTTGTTAGGAATTTCAAAGCAACTTTTATTTAGCTATTTATCGTCGTGGATTTGATTTTTATCCATTGAAATCAATAATAAAATATGTTTTTGATAAGCAATCACTCTCCACCCCTTAAAAATATAATTGGAAAGATTTGCACCAGGAGGTAGCACTCTGAGAAAACCTTATGTTATACTCATTGGAAGTGCTTCTGGAATTGGAAAATCAACCATCGCTTCTGAGTTAGCTAGAGAGCTGGGTATTAAACATCTTATTGAAACTGATTTCATTCGTGAAATAGTGCGAGGCATAATTGGCCCGGATTATGCACCTGCTTTGCATAAATCATCATACAATGCATATGTTACTTTAAGAGATCAGAAACGTTATGATGGCAATACTGAAAGTTTGATTGGTGCTGGTTTTGAGGAACATGCTTCTTTTGTTTTACCTGCCGTTGAAAAAGTTATTAAAAGGGCGGTGGATGACTATGATGACCTGGTAATTGAAGGAGTGCATCTTGTTCCCGGATTTTTAGATATAGAAAAATTCAAGAAAGATGCATCAATCCACTTTTTCGTGCTTACTGCTGATGAGGAAGTGCATAAGGAGAGGTTCGTGAGAAGGGCCATGAAAATTAAGAGAGGAGGAAAACATCTGGAGTATTTCAAAGAAAACCGTATCATCAATAATTATTTGGTTAGACAGGCAGTGGAACATCGTGTTCCAGTAGTAAACAACTTAGATATTAATGATACTAAAAAGAGAATGCTCACTCTGATTAAGGAGATATGTAAAGAGATGATTTTCCGTCATTCTGTTGACGAGTTAGATGTTGAGACTGACATAATTCTTAACAAGTATGGTGGTCGAATAATGGATGTTTCCTATTTCCTTCCTGGTTTCGGAGAGCCTTTAAAGAGGAAAGTCAATGTTTATGACCCTATAGAGGCTAAAAGATTTATTAATCTTCTCGAAGAAAATCCTAAAAGAAAAAAAGACTTAGAAGGACTTTATGAGCTTTCTGGAAATATTCACAGACATAAGATCTGTGCTCCTGATGAAGAAAGTCTCAAAGCCATGGTAAAAGAATTAGATGATAAGGGATTGCTCTATAAACCGGATTAATAAACTATTAATAGAATTAGTTGAGAGTTGAGGGTTAAAGAACCTTTTTTTATGTGAATTAATTTTAATTTTTTTAAAATTTTGGAACAAATAATTTAATATAAATTAAAGATTTCCTAAATAAAGATTTATTCTTAAAATAAATTAGTGGAGTTATGAATTTGAGTAAAATGTTTTCTGACTGCCCCATCTGTAAGGCACCACAACGAATGGAAGTCACCACAAAAACTGAAAAAATCCCCTATTTTGGGGAAATTATGGAATCAACAATTTTATGCCATGAATGCGGCTATAAACATGCTGATACCATATGTATTGAAAAAAAAGACCCGGTGAGATACACGCTCCTCATTGAAAAGGATAATTTAAATGCTAGGGTAGTGAAATCACAGTCAACTACCATTACCATACCTGAATTGGGACTCAAAGTGGAACCCGGACCCCAATCTCAGGGATATGTTTCCAATGTTGAAGGAGTTCTGGATCGTTTCGGGAAGGCTGTCAAAACAGCTTTATCCTGGGCAGAAGATCAGCAAACCCAGAAGAATGCAGTTAAAATATTGGGATGTATTGATGAAGTGAAAAATGGCCAAAAAAAGGTTACTTTAATAGTAGAAGATCCCTTCGGACATAGCATCATCATGGATGATAATGCTCAAAAACATGAATTGACCAACCAAGAGATTCAAAAATTAAAAACCGGATTTCTCACCTTTGAAAATGAGGAATTAGATATTAATGGAAATAATAATCCAGAGGAGTGATTTTTTAAATTATTTTTAATTCATTACTCGAAACGTTTCGAAAAAAATAATAATAATAAAAGAAGAAAAAAAGTTTCTTTAATCCATGAAGGCAGGATCTGATTCTTCTTCAGAAACATCTTTCAATTTAAGCGTCTTTTTAACATCCATACTCAAAGCATCACAATCTGCTTTTATGGCATGTAAATGCATTAATATCCGCTTTTTCTCTTCATTTATTCTTTCAATGTTTTGATAAGGATAAATGGACTCTTTAAGCATTTCATACTCGATTGTGGTGTATGGATATTCATTTAACTGATCACAAACCTTTACCAGTACTTCACCTAGGAACTTGTTCATTTCAACTTTGACCCTTTCTCGGATCATTTTATCAGAGTCAAGGTTTTGTTTCATTAAACGCACAACTTCGGCTTTGGCGAAAGGCAGATCTTCCCCTTCTTCTTGTGAACCTTCATCTTGTTCATCATCTGATTGGATAATTTCTTCATCCTCTTCCTGCAAAGATTCTTCGTTAAATTCATCTTCATTTTCGTCGTACATTACAAATTCTCCTAATACTTTCAAAATAGTTCTTCTACTAAGATGCTATGTGGATGGTCGCATATAAAGGTATGGTTAAAATGATAGGTTGCGTGTAAGATTTATGGTTATTTTTACTTGTGTCTTTACAATTATCATAGCCCTAATAAAAAATTTTAGTAGTAGTTTGTGACATTAGTTCTTGGAGTGGTTAAAGAATGTATATGTCTTAATGTATTTTATGTAATTCTAAACTTAAGTCCAATGATCTTGCAGAATGAGTCATGTATCCTGTGGATATAACATCCACTCCTGTCTTTACGAAATCAACTATATTCTCAGGATTAATGCCACCTGAAACTTCGATAATAATATTTCCACGAAGTTTTTCTTTTTCAAGGACTGATAAGACATTCGTAACTTCTTCTGGAGTCATATTATCCAGCATTATGATATCTGCTCCTGCTCTGGCTGCTTGAAGTGTTTCATCAGTGTTTTCAACTTCGATTTCGATTTTTTTGGTGAAACTGGCATATTTTCTGGCTCTAGACACTGCCTCAGCCACATCTCCCACCAGGGCGAGGTGATTGTCCTTGATTAATATCCCATCATCAAGACGGTATCGGTGTGTATCTCCTCCCCCAGACCGAATAGCATCTTTCTCAAAAAATTGAAGTCCAGGAGTGGTCTTACGGGTTCCGGCCACGATAACGTCAGGATTGACATTCTTAACCAATTCAACCAATTTAGATGTTAAAGTGGCAATCCCACTCATACGCATCATAAGATTGAGCACTGTTCGTTCTAAACTAAGAATATTATGAGGATCTCCAGATAGTTCCATGATCACTTGGTCTTTCTTAATCTTTTCACCATCATTCTTCATGATTTTGGTTTCCACTCCAAATTCAGTGAAAATTTCAACTGCCAGTTTGACTCCAGCCACTATTCCCTCTTCTTTAGATATTATTTGACCTTTTACTTGCATTCCTGCTGGGATCAATGCACGTGTAGTAATATCCTCAAAACCTAAATCATTGAAAACGATCTTCTTAAGGTCATACGTCATGATTACACCTTAACTCTCTAATTATAATCCTTGAAATGAGTTTAATTGAATATTAATTCCTTAAATTAAATGTAAAATGTCTTAAAATTCATGGAAAAATTTTTCCATTAAGAAAAATTTGAATCTAAGATCTAGTTGAATTATTTATAATGTTTTATCAAATTAGGATATAAATTTTCACCCTCAAATTACAGACGAAATTTGATATAGAACCTACTTAAAACTTTTATCTATAAACTAATATAAAAATAAAGGGAATATTAAAAGAATATTCAATAATAAAATAGTCATTAAGTACATTAATCATAATACACAAAAAAATCAATTAGAAAATATTTTTTTACTGATCTTAACGAACTTAAGTGAATTTGGTGAATCGGGATGGAGCTAATATTTTTGGGAACATCATCTGCACTTCCCACCACTAAAAGAAATCACTCGGCAATAGCTTTGAAGGCTTTTGGAGAAGTGATGCTTTTTGATTGTGGAGAAGGCACACAGAGACAGATGGCAGGACTTAAACTGAGCCCGATGAAGATAAACCAAATTTTCATCACTCACCTTCATGGTGACCACTTCTTGGGACTGCCCGGTATGATCCAGTCAATGGCATTTAGAGGAAGAAAGGACCCCTTACACATCTACGGTCCTGAAGGAATTAAAAAAACCGTTGAAAACATTAAAAACTTGGGATACTATTCATTATCATTCCCCATCAATGCACATGAAATCAACAAAATCAATGAAGAAGTGGTTACAGAAACAGATGATTATATAATAAAATGTTGCCCCATGCAACACTCAATTCCTAACCTGGCTTATTCAGTAGAAGAAAAAAGATCTCCCAAATTCCAGAAAGATAAAGCCATAAACTTGGGATTAAAACCAG
>JAHKLP010000028.1 GCA_020855015.1 Methanobacterium sp. | reverse complement strand
TCCTGATTGTACTTTAGATCCAGCCCAACTCAAACCTTTATAAATAGTTTTACCTACTTTGTAAAGCTCATTTTTAGCCCAAGAAACACCTTGGTTGAATTTATTATTAATATAATCCACAGGATTCGAAGTTAAACTTGCGATTTCCTGTTTAACACTGTTACTGAAACTTCCCCAGGCATTTTTAACCGCCTCATAACCCATCTTAAGAGTTTGGTATGAACTTTGAGCCACAAAAACTATGGTTCTTGCACTTGGAATATTTTTCACAACAAGGATATGAATAACTGTTTTTATAGGGAGTATAAATGCAAAAGTACAGGATGTTTGTAGCCCCTGTGCTTAAATTATTATCTATAATAAGAGTATAGGTACAATGGTCATAGGAAACGCAATTAAAGCTAATACAACCCATACAATTTTATTCCATCGAAATACCTTCGCACCGTCAAATATACCTATAGGTAACAAGTTTATGGAAGCCATGAAACTGTTAATAATAAAACCGGCCCACCCCATATAAACACATAATAAATCCTGGAAGAGTTTTAGTGAAACCAGTGCCATCTGCATTGGGATAAAAAATAAAACCAATAATCGCAATGACAATAGCCATAAATAGGAATAAAAACGCCAGTAATATATTAATTAATGGTCCCACAACAGAAATCTTACCATTTTCCACCTCAGAAATAACCTTATCACCTTTAATATAAATAGCACCCGGAACAGCGAATATAACCGAAAAAAACGAAGAAAAAACGGCTAAAATCAAACCAAACCACCAGAGACGATATTCAGCATCAAAACCATACTTTATAGCCATGAATTTATGGGCTAACTCATGAAAAGCAAAACCTGGGACCACAGCAATCATCATTGCTGGAACCAAAACCAGGAAATTACCCTCAAAATCATTTCTAAAAAAAAAAGCAAAAGCAAACGAAAGAACTACCATAGAAATCAAAAGATCCCGAACCTCACCTCTACTAAAACTCACCATACTATAAAATCCTCCCATAATAAATCTGATAATACTAAATCATATATTATAATTACAGATAATATCTCAAAATCAATAATTAATCTTCACCCTCAACTTCGCTCCGAACCTCCTCCCATAACCTACCAACCAAAGCAGGTAGATCAGTTTTTAATAGTTTGAAATAAGTCTTATAAGCCTTTACAATATCATTCTCATCAATTTTATCCCTACCATCATTAACCGCACTACAACCCGCTAAAAAAATTATAAATTTATTCTCAGAAATTTCAACTGTAGTGCTGTCATTAATTCCCCATTTCAGACCTTTAACTTCGCCAAATAGACTGTCAATTTTTTTTGACAATTTTTTTGTTTTTTTATTTTTCCATCTGACTTTTTTCAGTTTTTGAAAGTATTCTGCAGTGGGAGGGGATGTTTTTTGAATTGTATCAAATTCTTCCAATGCAAATATGAGACGTTCATCTAATTTGCAGAGTTGTATTTTCATTAATTCTTGATATGAGGGATCCTTTCCTGTGTGGGTTATATAAATATCTACAAAAAAGCTGTAAATTCTGTAAAACTCTAAAAAGGTGATTAAATCAGTTAATGGAGGATGGTAAATAATAGGCATACTCATGTTATCAAATGCAAGTTTTGACATTTTCGATTTTCTACGGTCTTCTTTCTTAAACCTAACTATCCTCTGATTTTTATCTGTGTAAATATAAGTATTAACAAATCTTTCATATAATTCAGAATCATAAAAGCCCCATATTTCATCAGCTAACTCTTTAACACCTTTAACATCACCAAATCCATCAATAAGAGTTTGATAATCCCCTTTAAGGTATTTGAATTCATCGAATTCCAACATTTTTCCACTCATTACTTTTTTTATTAATTTTTATTATATGCATAATATTAAATTTGTATAAAGATATAAAAACTCACCATATTCCTAATTTGTTCCCAATCCAACCCAAACCACTTGTTATTTTGTTAACAATCGGATGACTATTAACAGCCTTATAAATAGGATGATTTATAACAGGATCAATGAATTTATGCACAACAGGTTGTATATATTTTGCAACCAATGGTTTAATATTGTTACCATAATAATTAGCGGCTCGGTAAGCTTTTTCATTAAACCAAGTAACACCCTGTTTAATCTTATCCACAAAATACTCACCAGGCCCTTTAGAACTAAAAATTGCAATCTCCTGCTTAACAACATTACTAAAACCACCCAAAAGACTCTTAACTGCTTCATAACTAGTTTTAATAGTTTTATATGAACTATAAGCCGCAGCCGCTATGGTTTTTGCACCGGGAACGTTCTGTGAAGCATAGTTTATAAAACTATTTTTGACATAATCCAAATTAGAAACAACTCCAACTCCAGCCTTAATACTATCCCAAATTCTATCAGATAATCCAGGTTTAGAAGGACTAACCCCACCATTCTTTACAACATCCCATATTTGATCAGACAGCCCAGGATTTCGAGTACCAACACCTACTACATCACCAATCGTGATTAATCTAGAAATATACATCCAAGCTTTACTATCCACCATCAATTTCAGCCAAGGAACCCTTGGAGCCAAAGTCTCAACACCCAAAATAAACCCACTCACAGGATTTGGATCCAAAGGAAAAGTAACACGAGACACCAAATCAAAAATAAAATTCACAACACCATCTGTTTTAATACCCATTTTAGGTAAATTGTTCCTTAAAACTTGGAGTATAGTTCTAGAGTTCCTTACGCCCCATTGAACTATCTGTTGTCCAAATGTTCTTAGCGTTAATACAAATGTTGATGTTGTAAGTAGATTAATTAATTCTGTTATTCCAGTTCCAATAGCTGCAAGGCCTTCAATTCCACCAATTAATAGGAGTCCCCCTCCTAAAGTCATTACCACACCAATTGCAAGCAAAGCAATAATAACATCTTCAGTTGATGACTTTGGATAATTATCAGGTAATTTATCAGGTAATGGATAATTACCATTTAACTTATTCTTAATTTCTTCTTTTTGTTCTGGAGTCAGATCACTCCACCAGGCCTCTAAATTCTGATAAGTCGGATCTGAAGGATTAATTAAAGGATTCTTAACACCAGCCGCTAACCCATTTAGCAGTTCAGATGACAAAGGAAAACCAATACCATTTTTTGTAGTCAATGCATAACCTGTGTAAATCTTATTAAATTCGCTCAGAGACAAGATTCTAATACCATACGCAGGATCCTGGAGAACAATAAAATCACCCAATCTCTGAATAACAAAACTATAATGATAATAACCACCAACATCGAGAAGAACTATATCACCACTTTTTAACTGATTC
>JAHKLP010000036.1 GCA_020855015.1 Methanobacterium sp. | reverse complement strand
AAGAATGAACAGCATATAAGCCATGCCGGGGTGGCTCAGCTGGTTAGAGCGCGCGGCTCATAGGGTATTAAGCAAGTGCTCTGACTTTTTCCTGGGATACCGCGAGGTCGCGGGTTCGAATCCCGCCCCCGGCACTTAAATTTTAAGATATAATCCTAATTTTCTTTGGATCTTTGCTCTTCTTCTGAACCTTCCATACAATAAGATCCATATTTCATCTGAAAATTAGTGTGTACAGGACACTCCCCACACTTACATTGAATTAAATCCAAGTCACAACTACTTTTACCCAAAAAACAGAACAATCCTTCTTTATTTTCAGTCATGCACTGGTTGTAAGATGGACAATCCTTGCAGATGCAGATCCTTTTCTTTTGCATGTCAATTAATGTACTTAATTGCTCTTCAGACATTTCTGACATTTTTTCCAGCGCTTTTTCATATCGATCCATAAATAACACCAATCAAGATAAATACTTCATCCGGACCAGGTTGAATGCAACTACAACCGCCACGAACCCCATTCGGATATAGGGACTCAACGGGGCGAAAAGAGCAATGGCCAATATGACCACACCCACGATGCTGTGAGTTAGAAGGTTTTTCCAGTCCGTGAGATAAGTTTTTAATCCATTAATTATTCTCATCATTTGTTCTTCCTCCAATTAATATGAATCGTCATGCTGAAATATGGCAGGAAACATCTGTTCTCAAATTATGAAATGGATCATCTGTCATCTAACGACAAATATCCTCTTAAGAACTCTCTATCTATAAGAACTCTTGTGAATCCTTTAAACTCAATTTGACATATTATGTCAATTTTCGATATATAGGATCAGGATATATTTATTGCCATTAAACTTTTTGGTTTCCACTTAAAAATGTTAAAATTAAAAGGATAAAAGAACAAGATAATAATAATTAATAACTAATAAATGAAGTTATCTGGTGCCCTTATGCCTGAAAAACATGAATATATGAATTATTGGGAATTTATAGACAGACAAACAGGAATTTTAGATAAAAAAGAACAATTAAAGCTAAAAAACTCCCAAATAATTATTATAGGCTGCGGGGGGATTGGTGGCGCTGCTGCAGAGATGTTAGCAAGAATGGGAGTTGGAAAACTCCGTATAATTGATAAAGATGTTTTTGAAATCTCCAACATCAACAGGCAAGTCATGAGCAACATGAACAACATTGGAAGAGCTAAAACTGAAGTTACTCAGGAAGAACTTCTGTCAATAAACCCATCCATGACGGTTGAATCATTTAACCAAGAATTAACGGATGAAAATGTTTATGAAATGTTAAATGAAAGCCATGTGGTTGTAGATGCCCTGGATAATCTTTTAACCCGTATAATTGTTAGTCGATGTGCCAGTGACTTAGATATTCCTTTTATTCATGGGGCAATTCATGGTACCATGGGCCAAGTGACAGGTTTCACCATTAACACACCTTCTTATGAGGAACTGTTTAAATTGCCTTCACATGGAGAGGAGTTAACCCCTCAAATTATTTCCAGAATTATGAATTTGAATAAAGAAGTTCCCCCAGCAATTGGGCCGGTTCCCAACATTGTGGGGTGTATTCAGGCTTTTGAAGCTGTTAAAATTATTACCGGCAAGGGAACTCCCGTAATGGCCCCTCGTGTGTTGATGTTTGACCTTCTAAAAGAGGAAGCCTTTTCAGTGGTGCGTTTTTAAATTTGTGACAACGAAGAATTATTAAATAATGCAATAACACAAATATTGCTAAGGGTGAATGGATGAATAAGTCTAAAACAACCGCTTTTATGGGATTATTCATAATAATTGTAGTAATAATATCCAGCGGATGCACCCTTGATACCGGGAGTTTGATTAACCAAAAAAATGAAAAAACAGATGATATCGTCCAGTTCACAGTTAACATAGCAGAATCTAATAATAATTCCTGCCATGTAACTGGATTAGTGGAAAACAAGGTTGATAAGAGATATCGATTTGTTAACATGACCGTTATTGGATACAATAATAAAAAAGAAGCCATATCTGAAACAAAAATAATGGTCCCTGAGGTTTCTGGTCATGATTATGCTACTTACGAAGTATGGTTAGTTCCATCAACTGCTGATAAAATTACTTCGGTGCGATTGAAGTTTATAAATGGCACTAAAGGGTAAAAAAGCATTTTAAGTATTGATATTCATTATTATTCATTTAATTATTATATTTATAGCTATTAAACCATTTCAATCCTTTAAAATTTGTTCATTTTCACCAGATGAAAAACACCACAAACATTTATATACCAGTAAAAGGAAACATCCTTCCGGTGAAGATCACGGAGGTTACAAATTTGCAAGACAAAATTGGAAAAGTAATTGAAGATATTGAAAAATGCGGGACTAAATTCGTTAGACTGCAATTCGTGGATATACACGGGACTCCAAAAAACATGGCGATCCCCCTGGTAAAACCAGGAGACATAGAAGATATCATAAAAGACGGACTTTTATTTGACGGTTCATCAGTTGAAGGATTTGTTGACATTAACAACAGTGATCTGGTAATAAAACCAGACCCTGACACATTCTCCCCCCTACCCTGGAGACCTGAAGAAAAAGGTGTGTGCAGATTCATCTGTGACATCTACTGGCCTGATGGAACACCCTTTGAAGGAGACCCCCGATACATACTGAAGAAAACCCTGGCCAAAGCCGAAAAAATGGGTTACGAATACAACGTTGGCCCAGAACCAGAATTCTTCATAGTCGACGTTGATGAAGAGGGAAATGTTTACCCACACGATGAGGGTGTATACTTCGATGTGGAACCTGTAGACCAGGGAACTGACATGAGAAGAGAACTGGTCCTGGGACTGGAAGAGTTAAACTTCGACGTGGAAGTAAGCCACCACGAAGTTGGACCAGGACAACACGAAATAGACTTCAAATTCGATCATGCTCTGAAAACTGCAGACGCAGTCATAACATTCAAACAAGCCATTAAAGCCATAGCCGACAAACTAGGCTCAATGGTCACCTTTATGCCCAAACCATTCTTCGGAGTTAACGGTAGCGGTATGCACTGCCACCAGAGCCTGTTTAAAAATGGCGAAAACGTCTTCTTCGACCCTGACACCGAAACCCAACTATCAGAAGAAGCATTACACTTCACTGGAGGTTTACTGAAACACTCCAAAGCATTATCTGCTATTGTTGCTCCAAGTGTTAACTCATACAAACGACTGGTACCCGGATACGAAGCCCCAGTGTACATAGCCTACGGACTCCAGAACAGATCCACACTGGTCAGGATCCCTGCATCCCGTGGTAAAGGCACCAGGGTGGAATTCAGATGCCCCGACCCATCCTGCAACCCCTACCTAGCCTTTGCTGCCATGCTAGAAGCAGGTATGGATGGTATGAAGAACAAAATCGACCCCGGAGAACCAACTGAAATCGATGTATTCGAATTAAGCCCAGAAGAACTGGCACCAATGGGTATTGAAACCCTACCCTCAAGCCTTTGGGAAGCATACCATGCCCTGGAAAAGGATGAAGTGGTTAGAGCATCCTTGGGAGACCATGTATACAACGAGTTCTATGCATTAAAAAGGAAAGAATGGGACGAATACCGGATACAAGTATTCCAGTACGAACTGGAGAAGTACCTCCAGATTTAAGACTCCCTTTCTTTTTTTCTTTTTATTTTCAGTTCTCAAACAAAATTCTTATATCAGATTTTTTTAAATTCCCATTTCTACCATAAGTATTTAAAATCAATCCCAATAATTAGAACTAATAGAACTAATTGTACAATAATGATTTTAGATGAAAGCTATACTTCTAAAAGAAAGATTAAATGGGTGAATTGATGCCACAGGAAACTGATCGTAAGATGATGGAGATCCTGAGGATCCTGGCAGAAAGAAGCGAGGTTTTAGGTGCGAAAACCATAGCCGAAGAGCTTCGCAGGAAAGGATATGACCTTGGTGAAAGAGCAGTCCGTTACCACATGCGTATTCTTGACGAAAAAGGATTCACCGAACGTATAGGATATGCCGGCAGACAAATAACCCCTGAAGGCATTAAAGAACTTGGAAAAGGCCTTATATATGATCAGGTGGACTTTATTTTTTCTAAATTTGAAGACATGATGTATCAAACCACCCTGAATCCAAAAACAGGTCTAGGAACAGTGGTTGTTAACACATCAACCTTCTACTATGATGAACAATTAATGGAAATTATTGAGAAAATTTTTAAAACAGAGATAGCGGTTAGTCCCTATGTCAAAATAAGCACACAATCCTCATCCGAAGGCTATGAAAACCAGATGGAAATGGATACCATTTGTGGGACTACCATAGATGGTATGCTGCTCAAATCAGGAATTCCTGTTGTTCCTAAGTATGGAGGTCTTGTTGAAGTAAAAAATTATGTTCCAAGAGCTTTTACTGAATTAATTGCCTATAAAAAGACTTCAATGACCCCACTTGAGGCTTTTACAGACAAAGAGATGACTTCTGTTTTAGAAGTGGTGAGTGAAGGTAATGGAGACATTCCCGCTAATTTCAGGTTAATACCTGCCAATTCGAGAGAAGAAGCCATTGGATTATTTAATAATCTCAAAAAAATCGGGATATCAGGACTTTTAAAGATTGGTAAACCAGGAGAACCCGTGTTGGGCATTCCTGTGGATAAAAACATGGCAGGTATCGCAGTTATTGGAGGCATAGCCCCCCTATGTGCTGCGAAAGAATCGGGATACGAAGTTAATATAAAAATGGCCGAAAGTACATTAGAATTCTCCCAAATGGAACCTATAACAACACCAAAGAGCCTATTAAAACCTGTGGGGCCGGAAAAAGGTGAGAAGGTTAAATTTTTACTGTCTAAAGCCTGGAACCTTATTCATGAGGTTGATTTTGATCCTGAAAGTCACGAAGGTCGGGTGATTGTAAATGTGTCCTATCTTAAAGAGGAAGACTTCCAAGAAGGTCTGAATATTTTTGACCAGGTTATGGCCTCTCGTCCTGAGTACTGCACTAGCAAATACTACCAGATCGTTCCGGGACCGAATGGGAAGAAAGGATTGGCAACGGTTTGTAGTTTAACCATTGATGGAATTCTCACCAAACAGGGAATAGCATCAACACCCCAATATGGAGGTATCCTGGAAACGGAGGGCAAATCTCCTCGATTCATTGAACTTACTGCTTACGACGGTTCATCCCTGGATCCCCACGAAATATATTTATCCAAAGGTTTAACATCTGTAGGCGATTCTCTGAAAACTGGTGGTAGGATACTGGCCAGTTTAAAGGAAATTCCATATGTAGCTCGCCCGGAAGCAATGGATGTTCTGGAAGATGTGGGTGACGCAGGTTTCTCGATTCTGAAGATTGGTAAACCCAGCGAACTGGTCTACAATGCCAAAGTAGAACGTTATCATGTGGGCATAGTTGCTCCTGGAGGTTTAAATCCACTGGCAGCCATTAAAGAAACAGGAATTCAAGTTGAAGCCAAAGCAGTGGAAACTCTAATGGACATATCCCAGATGGAGGAATTTTAAGTAAAAAATGAATGATTTTTTGGGCAATAAAACATAACCGCATTATTTTGCATGTATTAATGATTAAAACATTGCCATTGCTTTTAGATGGAATCCCTCATAAACTTTTATAAATAATAATAACAATCCTTTTTCCTTTTAATTTCTAAAAAAAATAAGTTAAGGAAGTTTAAATCCCATATCCAACGTATAACATTAATCTACAAAACGTTTGTCGGACTTTTTATTTTTAGCTTCCTGTTTTTTATCATCAAACCAACCAATACAGACATCTTCATCTTCACAAGTGTCAAAATGAGGAATATATGGTTTTATATCAAGAAGAGGCGTTCCATCAAGTATGTCCACATTCGATATATGGATTATGTTTCCCTCTACTTTTTCCAGACAAACTACTGACATACCAATAGGATTAGGCCTTTTAGGCGCTCTTGTTGCAAAAATACCCCGTTTTACATTGTCAAGAAACGGTTTCACTCTAAGAGAATGTCCATTACACATATGAAGATGGTATATTAATATGATGTGTGAAAATCCATCTAAATCTTTTAAACCTTCCACATACTCATTTTCAAGTTCTATTTGTCCTTTAACTCCTTTTGCACCTACTGGTTGTATAGGCATTCCATGGAGATCCTTGTGAGGTGAGTGTATTGTTCCTATGGGCTTGTATTCAACTGTTTTCATGTTATCACCAGGGATGGTCGAAATGCAAGAATGTTCATGAAAATTTATTTTCGCTATCAATTATATAAATATAGTCCAGGGAAAATGAGGAGGACCATCTTATGAAAATGAGTGCAAGAAACATGATTAATGGAAAAGTCGAAGGCGTGAAAGTTGGACAAGTTATGGCCAGTGTTAAAATCAAAATAGAATCTCCAAATGTAATTACTGCCATAATAACCAAAGAATCCATTGATGAACTTGATATTAAAGAGGGAGATGCAGTCAAAGCAATTATAAAATCTACAGAAGTCATGGTTGGAAAAGAATAATTTTTTTAACCTTCTTCTTTTCTATTTTAATTTTTATTATGCGATTACCTTGATTTTAATAAGACATTTTTTTGCATTTCGAAAAATAATGTGATTGATATCGTATTTTAAATTTTTTAACTAAGATAGTTCAAGAACAATAATTTTGAAAATTCGATATGTTTATATATCCATATCGTATATGTATATTTTATCAACTCATTAAGTGACGGTGATTATCATGCCAGTAGTAATAGACTCAGAAAAATGTGGAAATATCAAAGACTGCCCAGGGGAAGGACTGTGTATCAAACTTTGTGAACAGGGCGCATTAGTTGATGAAGATGGAGAACTGGTCTTATATCCGGAAAAATGTGATGACTGCGATTTATGTATCACTAACTGCCCCAACCAGGCCATATCTAAAAAATAAGTTTTAATTTCTTAAAATTGTGTAAGGATGGTATTATGAGCACGGTAGAGAGAAATGGGAGCGAAAAACGTTCCCTGGATTACACTAGCGATAAGTGTGTGGGATGTGGGATATGTGCAGAAATTTGCCCCACAGAATCCCTGAAATTAGGTCCAGTACTGCCAATTGCAAGGGGCCTTGTAGACATGGATTACCTTAACGTCAATGGTAAAAACTGTGTTTTATGTGGTTTATGCGCATCAAGTTGTCCTTTCGGAGCCCTTGAATTTGAAATCAATGATAAGAACATCAAAGATTTAGATGAATATCCCAAATGGAGGCATAAAGCATCAATTGATGATGAAGAGTGCTTATATTGTAAGGCATGTGAAACTGCATGCCCACAGGATGCCATAACCATCAAAAGAGAACTCCCAGACCGTTCTAAACTTGTGACTGGTGAAATCAGCATAGATAAAGAAGAATGCATTTACTGTGGCGTATGCGAAGAACTATGTCCCCCACAAGCCATAACCATGAAACAGGATAAAATGGATCGTGACATCAAAGTGGATGAAGATAAATGTGTTTACTGTCTGGTGTGTAAACGTGCCTGCCCAGTT
>JAHKLP010000135.1 GCA_020855015.1 Methanobacterium sp. | reverse complement strand
TGAGTGATAAAGGATGGGCAGTATCTATATCTTCCTATCCGCGAGCTATAAGAATTATAGTAATGCCTCATATCAAAAAAGAACATATTACACAATTTTTAAGTGATTTAAAACAAATAACTGCGAATTAATCATAATTATTGTAATTGATCATATTTTCATTGAATCTCAGAAGTTTTTTGATATTATACTTTTAATGCGGTGGTTACTATGAAAAAAATTAAAACACCAGTTAAAACTGAGGTAATTGAAACTCTGGATATAGGAGACCGGGTTGAGATATACGGTAAAATATTTACTGGTAGAGATGCAGCTTTACCAAAACTGGTTAAAAAACTGGAAGATGGCAGTAATCTTTTGGATCTAGAAGGATCAGTGATAATGCACACTGCAGTAAGTGACGCAGGAATAGCACCCACCAGCAGTAACAAGGAAGATATTGAGGGAAGCATACCATTACTTGCTAAGTATGGTGTTAAAATACATTTAGGTAAGGGAATATTGAAACAAGAAACTATAGATACATTAAATACTGAAAATTCAGTATATGTGGTTACACCGCCGGTAGCTGCACTTTTAACCAGTAAAGTTTTATTTAAAAAAGTAGCGGCCTTTTCTGAGGAAGGAATGGAAGCAATCTATGAATTGGAAGTTGATGGAATCCCATGTATTGTGGCAGCAGCCCACGGAAAATCCATATATAACAAAAGTAACTAATTAGGCTTACCAAAAGCCAGATCTCCTGCATCTCCCAATCCAGGTATAATATAACCTTCCTTACTCAACTCTTTTTCAATGGAACAAGTGTATATTTCAATTTCAGGGTGATTGTTAATTACCTTTGCTATACCCTCATCAGTAGAGATTATATTAAAAAGTACAAGTCTTTTAGGTGTTCCAAACTTTTTTATGGCTTTTAAAATTGTGTTCATAGTATTGCCTGTGGCTAACATAGGATCAGCCACAATAATTATCTTTCCATCTAAGTTAGGTATTTTCATATAATCCATTTTCACCTTAAAGGGAGGCTCATCTTCTCTCCAGGCACCAACCACCCCGCACTGGGCTTCAGGGAAAACTCTCATAATACCATCAACTAAGGGGATAGCTGCCCTTAATATGCTTATAACCACAACGTCCTTTTTATTTTTTACTTTGATTCCTTTAGCAAATCCTAAAGGTGTTTCTACTTTAACTGAATTTCGTTCCATGGTATTTATGAATTCATAACTTATTAGGCGACCAAGTTCAACCACACCCGAGCGAAATTGGACACTATCTACTCCCTTCTTCCTGATCTTGGTGAGAATTTCCTGGGCCAGTATATGATCAACAATTTTTAACATCTTTAATCACTTTTTTTAGATTTATTAGTATTTTAATTGGATAATATCACATAATAACTTTATATTAAAACTTATATATAACACTCTAAGGCCTATATTTGTTTTATATTTTATTAAAATTTATTTTTTAGTTTCATTTTTCAATTTTTAAAAAATCCTATTGTTTATATTCTATTTATCTAAAGATAAATACAGAATTCTCTTATTTTTGATAACTATAGAAAAATATGACGATGATATGGCAGGTAATGGTAATATGGCAGATACAAACACTTATGTGATAAAATTCGAAGAAAAAGGCCTTCCAATAGAAAAAATAGGAGGTAAGGCACTTAATTTAGGTAAATGTCATCTAATGTAGTATCCCAGCATTATGAACAGTTTGGAAAAGCTGTGGGAAAAATTGATATTGATGGCGAATCAGTTGAAATTAATGCATTGGGTGAACGAGATTTGAGCCGCGGTATTAGGCACTGGAGATCTCCTAAGATGTGGATGTGGATTAATTCCCAGTTATCTGACGATGAATCCTTTAATATTACTAAAATCTCTGTTGATGAAGGAGATATAAATGCAGGATATTTCTATAAGGATTCAGTAAATGAACCACTCGCTAAATCAGATATAGATGTAAAATTTAGTGAGGGAATTCCTTCTAATTTTTCAATGATCTTATCTGACAAAAAAGGTATGAAATATACAGTAGAGGGAGAAGTTATAATATATGGAATGGTTCCGGTTGATAGAGATATGATCATCATAGAAACACTTTTTAAATACAATTGGGATGGTAAAGAAGGTTATGGTGTGGCCGAGTTTTTAGTTCCTAAGTAATATAACCAGGTTTATACTATATAATATTGGAGAATTGAAAATGAAACAATCTATTGGTACATTGCTGCACGGGGATCCTGTTGATGAATCAGAAGTAAAAAGAATTCGAGATTTAGTAGTATATGAAGGTGAGGATGTTAAAAAAAAGTTGGTAAAATTTTTCTGTCTGCTTATTCTTGCTTCGGGGATTTCTACCTATGGGCTTCTTGGAGATTCTGTAGCCGTAATTATAGGTGCCATGATTATCGCGCCTCTAATGCTACCTATTATGGGTCTTGCTTTTAGTATCAGCGCAAGTGATAGTTTGGCTATCAAGACTTCACTATTGGTAAGTCTGGGAGGAATTGCCACTGCCATTGGAGTTGGATTCTTATTAACCTTGCCTATGACCAGTTTTTTTCAACCGGAAAACATAGGCCAAGTTATTGTTAGAACTTCTCCACGTCTTCTAGAC
>JAHKLP010000122.1 GCA_020855015.1 Methanobacterium sp. | reverse complement strand
GCCACCTACATAGACATAGCCGGAAGAATAGACGACTACATGGACCGCTACCAAAAAGCACCACCATACTCATCCTACTCAACACTAGGAAAATACTTCGGATACGAAAACCTCATCTACACCTACAGCAAAATCCTCGACACCTACCAAAACTCAGCAAACAAACAACTACCCACCAGCACCAAAATATATTCCTGGAATCTGATTTCCCATTTTGCTGGTACCTTTACTATTGAACAAACTACGCAAGCAGCAACCTACGTCAAAAACTACGTAGAAACCAACCAGAAACTCCCCAACACCGTGCCTATCACTGGAACCAACCTAAACGGGGAAGTTATAAACATTCAACTCAACCTTCCCACATTCCTAAAACTACTAACCACTACCACCCTGAAAATAAACAACGGAAAAAACTCACCCACGGAACTTATGAACTATTACAGTAATCCCTCTGCACCCAAGGAAGAAATGCATTCCGGTACCATGTCTTTAGAAAGGTATGTTGACATTGCCTGGAGAGTTGAAGATTTCATGGAACGCAACTTAATAGCACCAAACTATTCATCATACTCACAACTGGGAAATTATTTCGGATATGAAAACCTTATCTACACTTTCAGTAAAATTCTGGACTCCTACCAGAACTCAGCTAACGAATTACCATCCAGCCTTCTTATAAGACCCTGGAATAAGTTCTCCATGGATCAGGTTGCTGATGCTGCCACATCTGTGAAGAATTATGTGAATAATAATCACAAACTTCCAAGTTATGTGACTATTAACGGGGTTAAGGTGGGAATGCCTTCCTTTTTACAAATCTTAACTCTGACTGTGCTTAACATTGAAAATGGTGTAAATGAACCAATTTATTATGAGTACTGCGGTCCGGCCAGTTCACCCCGCGACAGCCAATCTACGGGTAATTTGAGCTTGGCTAGTTACTTGCTTGTTGCTCAGAAAGTTAATGCGTTCATGAATGATAACTGGCTAGCACCGAATTATTCATCTTACTCTCCACTGGGAACCTACTTCGGATACCATAATCTGATATTCACTTTCTCCAAAGTATTGAGTTATTATGACAGTAACAATGACTTACCAAGCACAGTGGGAGTGAAAAATTGGATTTATATCATACTCCCTCAGTTAGAAAATATTCCTTCCAGTTTAGTTCCTTACACTCAGCCTACTGCAAACTGTCAGTCCACTAACTCGGCAATAGTGTCTCTGGCTTATCAGCTGGCCTCTGGATGTAACAGTGTATGGGAAGTTGGAACCAAGATCTTCAATTGGGTTAGAGATAACCTTGGCTACTCCTTTTACTATAACACCAAGTATGGAGCTGTAGGAACTTTGAATAAAATGAGTGGTAACTGTGTTGACACTGCCCATTTGGTGATTGCACTTTCACGGGCTATCGGAATTCCAGCAAGATATGTTCATGGGGACTGCTATTTCAAATATAGTGGAACGTGGTATGGTCACGTGTTCGCACAGCTTTACATAAATGGTAAATGGTATTATGCTGACGGCACAAGCTACAGTAACACATTAGGCCATATAGTTAACTGGGATCTTTCTAGCTTCAAATACAAAGCTACTTACAGAGAACTACCATTTTAATGAAAATCCGCTGCCAATAACCGCCAAATAATAAAATTAGTGATTAATTTGGTGGTTTCTATTTATTTTTACTTTTTTTTAATTAAACTAGAAAATATCTTGTAAATTATAAATATTATTTTGATATACCTATACTAACCATTAGTTTATAATCAAAATAGGGAAGTACGTTAATGAATGTTGATCGAACCATTTCAGCTGTTATACTTGTCTTTATTATTATGGGAGTAATTGGAGTATTTTATTTAGTGTTAAATCCCATTCCATCTGAGAAATTTACGGAATTCTATGTATTGGATGTTAATGGGAAAGCTATTAATTACCCTTCTAACATGAGTGTGGGAGAAAAAAGTAATCTTACTGTGGTTGTTGTAAACCGTGAATACGCAAAATCGTCATACCAGATTCAAATAATGCAGGATAATCAGTTACTTAAAAAGGAGAATATAACCCTTGATAATGGTGCTCGGAAGGAAATACCTTTTGAATTCACAGCAGGTCCTGCAAGTAAGAATAAACTGGAATTCAAGCTATATAAACTACCCGACACCAGGAATACTTACCGATATCTTTATCTTCAAGTGGATGTAGCATAAAAAAAATTAATAGATACCTTGTTGTAATGCAATACTTTGTTGTGGAAATTAGATGTTGTGCAAATTTTAGATCGGGAAAACTTGATTATAGAAAAATCATTTCTTTAACTATTTCATGCGAAATTTTTCCTATTTTAATTAACAGGTGATTTGTTGGACAGAAAAAATAACCAGAAGAAGATGGGTCTTGAAAAGTTGAAAAGGATATGCTTTAATCCTCTTTTTATATTAATCTTAATTACCCTGGGGATGTTTTCTTATTTACTTAGTGTTCAGATGAGGATAGGAGTTCCCTACTGGGATGTCTATAACTATCTGAATAATGCACTGATTTTTGCAGGCATGGGTGCTGAGAATAGTAACACCATAATCTATCTTTCTCCCCTGCTCCCATTTTTAACATCCATCCTTTTTAGAATAGGATACATTTCTATTAATGCTATTTTCATTGTAAGTGGAATTATATTCATATTAGGGGTCATCGCACTTTACTTCCTTTTTAAGGAACGTTTTAGCCCAATTCAAAGTTTATCAGGTAGCATAATATTTATCTCATTCCCGGTTGTGCTTTCATGGGCTGTTAGTGGATGTACTGACATCCCTGGAATCTCATTTTCAATTATGAGCATTTTATTCCTGGTTATGGGATTAAAAAGGGATTCTCGATATTTATATTTTATTCTGCCTGCCCTGGTGATGGCATTCCTGGTTAGGTATACATCGGGCCTTATAATTCTTCCCATGTTCCTCTACATCTTAATGAACTATGAAGAAATTAAAAGATTGGAGAACCTGAAAAAGATAATTATTGGCATTATTATAGAGTTCGGAGTTTTAATTGCTATTTTGGCCTATTTTTTTACCAGGTTAAAAACTGCAGGTTCTGTGATCAGTCTTTTTGCTTCAATAGCATCTTCATCATTCACCGGTGCAAATGATGTTGCACATAACACTAATGTTTTTTATTATATCCAGAATTTATTGAATTACATCTCTGTTGGTCCGTTTCAGGGATATTATCAGCAGATAATGAATCCTTCACAAGGATTACCCTCATTAATATCCTATTTCATAGTTTTTATTGTTTTGTTGGGTCTTATTTTTTATATTTACCGGATTTTTTCCTCAGAAACGAAAGTAAACCTAAATAGTGGTAAATTAATAAAGATCGGCTTCATTGCATCCCTATTTGTCATTTTGGTGGCTAGTTTCGTTTATCAATTATTTGTTTTGGGAGAAATTGCACTGGTAGCATTCTTATATGCCATATACTGGATTGTAATCAGGAAAAAGTCTGAATCTGTCCAGGATAATCTTAAAATGGATCTAATGTTTTTATCCTGGTTTGGTGCGTACTTAATATTCCAAAGTACTTTACCTTTGAAGGTGGACAGATACTTCATTACCATGGCCCCCACAGTTGCATACTTTATTGTTCTGGGTTTAAGAGAATCAATTAACCTGCTTAAACCTAGGCTTAAGTTCGTTAATGTCAAATCGGGTTTAATTTGTTTATTGTTAGCTTTATTCTTATTATCATGCTCCACAGTGACTTTTATTGGTCATGCGCCTCAAAAGACTTTCACCATTGATATTGATCATTCTTGTCAGTGGATTAAGAGTTATGACCCTGAATATAATGATAAAGTTATATGTTCAGATTATCCGAATGCTGTGAATTGGTATCTTAAAAAAGAGATTAGGGCTGGTTTTCCCAGATTATACAATAATTATGATGATAAATTTGAAGATTATCTTAAAAAAATTGATGCCGATTACTACATTGATGCCACCAGGAAAAACCATCCTGAGATTAAGGGTTACCGTATAATTAAAACATTTGGTGTTGTGGCGATATACCAGAAGATCTAATAACGAAAATAACACCAAGGAAGTAGATGAATCACCTGAGAATGAATAACTCCATCATAGAATGTTCTCAAGAAATCTGTTAAAAGATTTATATTCAAAAAAGAGTTATCCAAAGAAACATGTTAAATTTTTTTTAAAAATTATGTTGCAGCTTAAATAGGGGAATAATTATTGTTTTTAATTTGAATCCATTGACCAATTCAGTGAAGCTATTCTTAACTTCTAAAAGAAGGATGTTAAAAGATTTAAGCGAAAGATTTAAAACATTCCAATCCAAAAGATACCATAGTAAACAGTGTAAATTTTTTATCTTGTAAGGCTTTATAATATTCAAATAAAGCATATTCACGGAATAAATTGGATTACAATCAATTAATACTGCCACCAATAGATTGCTGCTTTATTAATTGGAAATCCTGCAAAAATGACCCTAAAGTGAAAACATTTATATACAAAAAGGAGACCACCTATTTATCATGATTATTCATGCTAATGTGTTCAGTTATTTTATTGCCCTGGCCGCGGCTCTAATATTGAGTCTGGTCTTAAGGCTTCCTTTACTTCCAGATAAACCCATGAGAAACTCCTGGACTATCAGTGCTGTTTTCCCAACTGCTGTGCTGTCAGTGGGTTTTTATGCCATGGCTTATGAGTTAGGTTACCATGGATATTTAGTGGCATTAATAACTGGAATCATCACTGCTTTATTTGCAAAATTTATTCTAGAAAAAGTAGTTCCCAGACCAGAAGGGGAGGAATCCCATGAATGAAATATTAGGCATTATATTAGCAGCCATTATATCCTGGTTTAACTTTGTTCTAATCGACACATGGATGGGTCTTCCAGAGTCACCGGGAGTGAAAGGAGCTGAAATTATTGGCCGATCCATCCAAAAAAGAGGAGGAAATCTTGCAGGAGGATTCTTCCAAGGTAACATAGTATGTTCTCCTGATGCCTCAGCTGGAACTTTACTTGCCTCAATTGCCTGCTTCACCATAGGAACACCTGAAGGGGGATTAATAGCTGCTGTTTTAGTATACTTTGGAAACAGATTATGCGCCGACCCGGGATATGCCGGTACCACTGGCGCCCTCAGCATTACTGCAATTATCTATTTAACTTCATTTATAGGTTTTAAACCTGAATTCTTCATTGTGGGGATGGTTCTGGCTATTCTCACCATCCAAGGACTTTACCAGACCGGTGCTTCCCGTCTTCTGGGAAAACTGGCTCAAAAAATGGGGAGATACACCAAGATATCATAGGTGCTAGATCATGTTAATTGAGATATTAGGCATAATAGTAATCATAATGGCACTGCGCACGCTTTTAGCTCAGAATCGTGAGGAAAGACTTCTTTGCCTTAACGTTATCGGCTTTAGCATGTCGGCGATTATTGGTTTATATATTCAAACACCCTTCGGAGCAATTATTGCCATTACATTCTTCGTAACATCAACACTAAGCTCTAATGCCATTGCTTACTCTCTAGGAAGGGTGAAAGAAGAGATCATGGTGAAATAAATGTACCTGGATTTTATTAATTTAACCACTGTATCCGCAGCACTAACTCTAATTGGTGCTGTAGGGATCATTGCCCTGGCAAAGCCACTGGATAAAGTAATTATGTTTGCACTTCTCCAGGGAGGATTCATTGGAATGATTGTGGCCGCCAAATACTTGGATGTGGCTATGGCTGCAGCCATTTTTGACCCTATTTCCATACTGATCTTGCTTATAGGAATTATAAAGATTAATGAGGTTAGAAAGAAAAACCAAGAATCCCAGGAGGAAGGGAACCTTGCTTGATGTTTACATATGGTTTTATACTGGTGTGGCACTCACCATACTGGGCAGCCTTGGAACTGCCATAGGCCCTGGAGTTAAAGACCCAATAGTAAGAACTTTAAACACAGAAGTAGCTGCAGTTGGTGTTTCACTTATATTTTTAACCTATAATCACACCATTGCTTTGCTTACTTACATTGCAGCAACCGCAATCATTACAATGATCCTGCTTAGGGCTATTGTTAGATTAGAAGAAGTGGGGGCAGAATTATGAGTAGAATAGGCAGACTCTGGAATTCTCTGGCCACTCCTAAGAGGATCCCAAGGTTTTACTCAGTTATTCTTGGAATATTGTTACTGGCAGGTTTTATTGTGCCCATGGCACTTAATGATCATCAATTATATCCACGGCCAGAACCTCAACTGCAGGTAAGTGAAAAGGACCCCCTTGCCCCTTACGATCGTGGTGGTATCCCTCTTAAAGAACCGGGAATCGTCAGATCCCAGTATCCTCAATTCTCAGAGAAAGCAGGAATGGTAACCAGTTACATGTCCCCCATTGCAATAGGTGTAAGCAACACCACCCCCTATTACGGCACATCCATTTATTCATCCCCTGGTGGCTTAATAGATGAAATATTATATTATTCCAGAGGATTTGACACCATACTCGAGTCCAGCATTCTGATGATGGCCTTTGTAGTGGCATCATGGGTAGCCTTAAACTTCACCATGAGAAGGAGGGAAGAAGAATGAGTGCATCATTAATCATTCCCACCCTTGTTTCCCCGGTAGTGGTTTCACTATTCGTCCCGGCAATATTCACCGGTTTAATAGTGGGGCTCATAGGCCTCATGGCTATTGCCTACCAGAAAAATGATTTAAGTGCCCTGATACTCACTGATATTGTGGGCATAGGCATGTTGATACTTGTGGCTGCTGTTGGAACTGATCTGGCAGAAGCACTAATACTGCCCGGACTGGTGGTGGAACTGGCAGAGATACTGGCCATTTCAGAGATACTTATGAGCAGAGAGATGAAGAAGAAAGGTAAAAGTGCTGAATTAATCCCATTGCCTTTGTCAATGGATATGGAAGTTATGACCACAGCCCCCACATTCTTAGCAATAATATTAATAGCATACGGAGCCTTCCTTAGCGGATTTACAGGGGGAGCTGTAGCTGGGGGGGGCATATTGGTGTACGTTCTCTCCAAAAGAATGCGTGGAGTTCCAGCAGACACTTGGGAAGGAATTGCTGGAGTATCAGGTATTGCATGGTGCTTATGGTTGGTAGGATTCCTTTTATTCTTCGTATTCCCCCAGTACTGGTTACTGGCATTGTTCCTGGCAGCGTTCGGTATTTTCATCAAAGTTGCATTTAAAGCAGGCCTCATAGGTGTTATTGGTCGAGAGGAATTCAGCAAAAAGTAAAAATAAATATTTAGGAGAAAAAAAATGGATATCACGATACTGGGCCAACAATTATTGGGATACATTCCCCTGGGAGATATTGTCCTATATCTGGCTCCTCTTAACCTTTTCATGTTTGCCAGTACACTGGCCTTTACCACCATCATCGCCATAAGCAAGACTGAAACCCAGGTTGAAGCTGATTTCGGGACTTTAAAAGACAAAGAAGTAAAAGTTGATCAGAAAGAATTCAAGATAAGAAGATTCCTGGCAATAGTATGTGGTCTGGCAACTGCAGGAGCAATGATAACCGGAGACCTCTTCAACTTCATATTATTTGTGTGCCTTATTGGTATAGTTAACATAGGTATTGTTGCCGCAGTTAAACAGGTGGATGTATTGGATGCTGCTTTCCAGTATGGTTTGGTGGCCATGATAGCAGTTTTACCATTATTTGGAGGGGCAGCAATGATCCTGGCATCAGCTGGAACCATCAGTCTACTGGAAATTGTGAATATCCCCACCACTTTCATGATGCTATTCGGTTCACTCCTTTTATTCATTGGAGTGGCTGGTGAAACTGGAGTGGCGCCATTCTACGCAACCAAGGCAGAGATGTTTCGAACTCCCGGTTCCCCATTCCTTCTAATTATACACCTGAGTTCACTCCTGGTAATTGTGAGAGTGATTGAAATACTTCTAATCATTAATAAACCATTCTAATGTTATGAATTAATACAGTGAAATTTAAAGAAAAAGGGTAATCGGTGAAAATAATGGATAAATTACAGATATCAAGTTATTTAATATTCATCATCTCAGTAGCAGCAATAGCCTATGGCCTCCTGTTTAACCCGGCCAACTGGGTCGTTTATGGTATTTCCATTATATTCATACCTTCAGGAATACTCTCCTTTGGATTAATAGTAATGAAAAAAGGTCCTAAGGAAGCCGAAGAAGATAAAACCAGAGAACCATTTATCGGATATTAACCATTAAAAAAAAAATTGACTAAGTAATCGGTGATCATATTGAATCTTATGGCAAACATTCTGTTGAACGTTCTCATCGCGTTTCTGGTGGGAAGTGTCCTTTTCGGATTGCAGAGGAAAATAATGGCCAGAATACAAATGCGACCAGGCCCCCCTGTCATTCAACACCTCCTTCATACCTTTAAATTCTTCGTTAAAGAATCATCGTTCCCTAAAACTGCAGCTATGCCATTTTACATCGCTATAACTGCCATGTTATGTGTGATATGGGTTTCTGCGGTTATTGTTGGTCCTGTTACCCAGGGATCCCTGTTACTGATCTTTGCTATTTACGCTCTACACAAGATTGTGGAACACAATGCAGGTTCATCATCTGGCTCACCTTATGGTAAATTAAGCTGTGTGCGAGCGGTTTTCTCAGCAGCAGCTGAGGTTCCTCTATTTGCAGTGCTGATCATTATCTACTTCAAAACTGGAACCATGGACCTATCTCAAATTATCAGTTTCCAAACTGCTAACGGCCCATTAATATATAGCATACCCCTGGCAGCAGCCATGTTTTTCGTTCTAATACTATCAAAAGCCCCTTATTCCCCTTTCGCTATAACTAAAGGTAAAGATATTATCTCCGGTTACGAAACTGAGCACTTCGGATTACTCAGGGGTTATCTGATGATGTCAGAGTCAATAGCATGGTATATGCTTTTGTGGGTGTTTTTAACAGTTTTTATTGGAGGTCTAAATCCACTATTATACCTCTTAGGAATGGTTACTTTATCAACAATAGTGGCTTTTATCAATGCCACAACACCTATCTTAAACCCAAATCATTCCATTATGATGCAGGTTAGTTTTGCAATAATTGGAGTGGTAGGTTCCCTGATACTTCTACTATGATATGAGGAGAATAAAAAAATGGAAATTCAAGAAAAAGACACATTATTCTTCATGACCCTAGCAGCATTTGGAGCCGTTCTAGCCAGTGGATTGGCTGTTATATTGCAGCGGATCATAGTTTTACCCCTAACCCTGGCGGTTTTCATATTAATGATAGTTACATATCTCCTTTATAAGAAAAAAACAATCCATATATCTGAGAGTGTTGAAAACTGGGGGATGATTTTGGCCCTTTTAGCTTTCATAGCATCTTTCATATACCTTTATCGTCCCGTTTAATGGTGATTTAATGAGTGAAACAATTTATCTCCTTTACATACTTTCCTTTGTACTGGGATCCATCCTGGGATTAGTGCTAAGTTACAAAAAATATAATGCTCCTTACGCCCTTGGAAATATCGATGTACTAGCCCTTATATCTGCAGTAATTGGCTGGTTTATGGCAATTAATAGTGGATTAGTCCCTTTCATAGAACCATATATCACCATAACCATTGGTGTGTTTTTACTGTCAGTGGTACTGGGTATGAGACCCGGTTACGGTAGGAGTGAAACATTTATAGGCATTATTATTGCAGGTATTATCTGGATAATCAGGACGGTGATCCTTTGAATAATGAGGATATGGGAAAAGCCAGAGATGAAAACAATACCCACGAAGATGATGTTCTTCGAACAATGAAGATGCGTATCATTGATAGTTATCGTTGGAAAGTGGACATTATTGAACCATTTTCAAAAGAATTTGGAATAACCGAAGACGAATTTAAAGAAATTCTTATAAAAAGGTTAGATATGGCCAGTTTAGAGGCCCTTCACGCTCGCTATGAATCATCAAAACATTACTGTATTAAAGAAAAAGTACATGCTGATTTGAAATTATGCTGGCTTTCTGATGTGATGAATGTATTAACTGACGAACAAACTGAAAAAATCAAAAATAAACTTGCCGGAGAAGTTTTAATCCAGGGTAAATCTTATGATGAGGCCATTGAAAATGGTAGGAAGGATTTACTGGAATATTTAATGAGATAAATAGAGGTAAAGCAATGTTAGATGCCCTTAAAGATGTTGTAAGGAAAAGTTCAATTCATGTATGCCTTATTAACACTGGAGGATGTAATGGCTGCGATATTGAAGTGGTAGCCCTCTTATCACCTCGCTATGACTTAGAACAATATGGAATATATGTGCACAACAATCCACGTGAAGCTGATGTATTACTCATTACAGGAGCAGTTTGTGAGCAATGGAAAGAAAATCTGCAAAGAATCTATTCTAAGGCTCCAGAACCCAAAGTAGTGGTGGCCATCGGTAACTGTCCACTGACTGGAGATGTATTTAACCAGGAAGGATCAAGCGTTTATGCCCCAGTATCCGATTTTATACCTGTAGATGCAGAAATACCAGGTTGTCCACCACGACCTGCAGAAATCCTGGCAGCTATACTGGCTGTAGGGCCAGATGCCATTGCAGCCAAAGGGAGGCAGAAACCATGATACTTCCAATAGGACCTATACATCCCGGATTAAAGGAACCAGTACGTCTGAAGCTTAAAACACAGGGAGAAAAGGTTATTAGTGCAGAAATTGATTTCGGATATGTTCATCGCGGGATAGAAAGGGTGATGAAGGGTAAAACATGGCAGAAAGGTATATTTCTCTCTGAGAGAGTATGTGGGATATGCTCATATATTCACACCCAGACCTTCGCAGAGACCTTTGAGAAAATCGCAGGGGAAAGAGTTCCTTTAAGAGCACAATATTTAAGATCTTTAACCAATGAACTGGACCGAATACAAAGTCACTTTATTGCTAACTCAACTTACTTTAAGGCTATTGAGCATGAAACATTGTTCATGTACATGTTACACCTCAGAGAGCCGGTTATGGATGCCATTGAGTTATTAACAGGTAACCGGGTGAATATGGGCTGGAATGTTGTGGGTGGAGTTAGAATGGATGCTGAGGAAAAACACCTTAACAGCATCTATCAAATCATTACCAATTTAGAAGCAGAATACGATAAATACGTTGAGATGTTCGAAGAAGGTCCACTTTTAGGACTCAGATCAAAAGATGTGGGCAAAATGAGCAAGAAAGATGCCATTAAAGGCCGTGCTGTTGGGCCCATTGGAAGAGGTTCTGGTCTGAAACATGATGTTCGTGAAGACCATCATACCTATAAGGATGAATTTGACTGGAAAGTTATATGGAGAAAAGAAGGAGACAACTATGCCCGGACTATGAACCGTTTTGATGAAATCTCAGAATCCATTAAAATCATTAAACAGGTCATAGAGAACATACCCCCGGGAGATGTGCGTAAAAAAATAAAAATCCCTGCTGGATATGCAGATTGGAGAAATGAAGCACCACGGGGTGAAGTTGCTTACATGGCTGAGACCAACGGAAACCTCATACAAAATATCTCCATTAGAACTCCCAGTATCATGAACATTGATGTTTGTGGTAAGTACATGTTACAGGATGTGGCAACAGTTGCCGATGCAGTGGCCACTTATGCCAGTGTAGATCCTTGCGTGGCCTGTACTGAAAGAGTGATAATTCTTAATGAAAAAGGAGAAAAAACGGAGTTCGATGGGCTTCATAAAGTGAAATATCTCCAGTAATAGTTAATTTAATAGACTGACCAAATAGATTAAAAAATATATTTCTCAAAAAAAGTTGATGCCTATGTCATCAGTAATCTGGTATCTTTACGAATTTGCCCGGAAATCATGGGCTGAAAGTTTCGCTATAGCTAAAACTAACCCTGAAATCGTGGAAACACCTGAACGTTTCCGTGATTTTCCTCAAGTTTTCCCAGAGTATTGTATAGCTTGTGGTGCGTGTACTGCTGCTTGCCCAGCCCCTAATGCTATAAAACTTATTCGAAGTGAGGACAATGCTGAGGAAGAAGGACAGACTTATCCGGTAATAAATAACCGTGGTTGTATTCGCTGCGGGTTCTGTGCAGAGGTTTGCCCAACTGACCCTAAAACAATTACTTGTGGTGAAAACCATCTTATTCGTGAAGATTTCACCATCTTACCAACCGAAAGGATGTTTGTTATTGATGATTATCTTTGTATTCGTTGTAAAAAGTGCTTAAAGGCCTGTCAGGTGGAAGGTGCTATTACTGAAGAAGATAACAAAATTATCATTGACCAATCCAAATGTATTGCCTGTGGGAACTGCCTGGATAGTTGCCCGGTAAAAGGAGCAATAAAGGGAATCTACATTGCCCATGTTCAGGAACAAAAAGATATTATTAAAATCATAGTCAACTCTCTTGAAGAGAGCATAGAGGATAAAAGAGAGGATATAAGTCATTTATCAGATGATGAGGTTTATAAATTTGATTTAAATATAGATGTTATGGTAGATCGTGCCAGATCTATACTGTCAGACGATGATATAATATTGGATATTTTCCAGAAAGTAACTGACCGTCTGAAACTACGTATTGTAACCTGGGATGATGAGAAATGTAATAGATGCCAGTTATGTGTCAATGAATGTCCATCAGGAGCCATAACTTATAATAAAGAAGAAGATGTGGTTGAGAGAGATACTGAAAAATGTCTCCGCTGCAGCATCTGTTACCAGACATGCCCATTTGGTGTGGCTGGTTATTACATTGCCAGATTCTTATTGGATCCACCATCTTTAGATGATGGTGTTATTCATATCACAGTTAAAGCATCTCAGTTACCCATAGGAGCTGATTAAAATTCCCACTGCATCGGATACCCCTGAAAAATTAAAAGAAACTAAGAAGGTCTACAAACCACTCCGTGATGTAGAAGTTGAATATGAGATAGACCAGGAAAAATGCGCCTCCTGCAGTGAGAGGCCATGCCTTAAAGCTTGCCCAGTAGATGCTGTTCATGAAGTCCTACCAGATAAGCATGTAGAAATTGATGATAAATGTTTTGGATGTGTTCTTTGCAGAAATGCTTGTCCTTACGATGCCATCAGTATTAAAACCACTCTCTCCAAACCCCGAAGAGAGAATGTTCCTAACATTAACACCAAGTTATGTAGACAGTGCGGTGCATGTGTTGATGCCTGTCGTACCGGAGCCATTCATTTCATCTCTTCAGGGAAAGAAGAAGCTCATAGTGAAATAGATGAGGATAAGTGCATTCGTTGCGGTTATTGTTCCCGTGTTTGTCCCACAGAGGCCATAAAGTATGGTGAAATCCTCCCACGCTCAGTGGTTGGTGGTAAAGCCATTGTGGTTAATGATAAAAAATGCATTGGTTGTATGACATGCACCAGAGTCTGCCCATCCAAGGGTGCAATTAATGTGTCTAAAATGAGTAAATTACCATACATTAATCCCTCTTACTGTGCAAGGTGTGAGGAATGTATGGACACTTGTCCTTCCACTGCCATCAGATACTCCTCCAGAAAAAGAGCATATGAAAGGTATAATAAGATAAAAACTATGGATATTGTTTCTGAACTTCTTGAAAAGGAGAGCAAAAAATTATCTCAAGAAAGTGTCAAGATTAATTCTATTCTAAATAAAATCACCCGTGAAGTAAGTTACAATAATAAAGAACCCGAATTCACCAGAGACGTGACAGATCTGGTTAAAGCTGAAATAAAAGCTCTTGTGGGTGACAAGCTTGATATTGGAAATGTCTGTGAGATAATCCAGGTTACTTCACCACATCGGGAAATAAGGGTTATTGAAGACACCTGTATTGGCTGTGGGGCTTGCATTAAAGAGTGTCCAGTTGAATGTATCGAACTTGAGATGCCCTCACCGGTTCATATTGGAGATGATTGTGTTTATTGTGGCCAGTGCGTTGAGACCTGTCCTTTCCAGGCCATCACCCTAAAAGAAGAGTCTTTCCACGTGGAAAACGGCCGTATTATCTTCAAAAGACGGGAAATTCTTGGCCCATCTGAAGGAGAAGTGATAATAGATTCACTGGCCTGTCAAAGATGTGGAGTGTGTGTGAATAAATGTCCAGTAGATGCTATGACCCTGGAAAACGATGAGGTCGTGGTAGATCATGACAAATGCATCTTTTGTGGGGAATGTCAGAGCATATGCCCTACCAGAGCAGTTGAACTTCGCTCAAAAGATTCATAAAATTGATTCTGAAATAATGAAATCCTATCGTCCATAGGAGGATGTCAATTGGGTAATAAATTTTTTGTTTCTGACTGTGAAGGGCCAATATCCGTAAATGACAATGCTTTTGAACTGGCTGGTCATTTCATAGATGATGGTGAAAAATTTTTCCAGATAATTAGTCGATATGATGATATACTGGCTGATGAAATTAAAAGACCAGGATATAATGCTGGTGACACTTTAAAACTAATATTACCATTTTTAAAGGCGTATGGTGCTACTAATGCTAATATGGAGGATTTTTCATCCAGGAATGTTTTGTTGATACCTGGTGCCCTGGAAACTATGAGCCAGGTAAATCAAACCATGCCCTCCTTTATTGTTAGCACCAGCTATGAACCATATATCCGGGCTCTTTGTGATTTAACCCAGTTCCCATTTGACCACTGTTACTGTACACGTCTGGATCTGGAAAGCCACCCCCTCAATAAAGAAGATGAAATTAAGCTAAAAGAATTCCATTTATCCATCATCCAAAACCCTGAATTTGAGAATCTGGAACGTATATTCTGGGAAGAAATTCCTAAGATGGAAATTGGTTCCCTTTTCTATGAGGTTAAACCAGTAGGAGGGGAAGCAAAAAAAGAGGCTGTCCTGGATATTATCACCAAATACAATTTCAAACCCCAGGACTTAATGTATATTGGGGACAGCATAACCGATGTTGAGCCACTCCGCTATGCCAGACAAAATGATGGTCTGGCCGTATCATTTAATGGTAATGAATATGCCCTTAAAGATGCATCAATAGCTATTATTTCCGATAATACACTTATAACTTCTATTATAACTGATCTGTTCAACCGATATGACAGTAGAGTGGTGCTGGAATTTGCCAGTTTATTTGGGGAAAATACAGAACTGGCAATGGAAAAATTCGATGTTAACCCGGAACTGGCCATGGAACTTGGAAAAACAAATACAAGAATGGAATTAATCACTCCCGAAAATCTCGATGAATTGATTACTGACAGCAGCTCGTTCCGTAAACAAGTAAGGGGAGAATCAATAGGAGGCCTGGGATAAATGTCTGATTCGTCAAAAAAACCATTTTGGGGCAAAATTGAGGACACTTATGCTGAGGCTTTTAAGGGGATATGTTGTAGAGTTATTGTCACTGCCGATGATGATGAAACCCTAAAAAGAGCAGCCTATGATGCAACTTCCACTCCTGGAACAGTGATCGGCCGGGTGGAAGGAGGTATAGAATGCTGGTTAAACGAAAATCAGACTCCTGACGGACGTAAAGGAGCGATAATACAGTTCTGGTATGATAAAGAGGATCCTGAAAAGTTCGAAGTGGAACTTTCATACCGTATCCGGCAGGACATCCTGGTGAAGCCTTTCACATCCATTTTCGATGCATCAATCAATCCTGCAGGTTTCATTGATACCATGAAACATGTAGGGCACTGTGGAGATGGATATGAATGGGAAGAAGAATTATACGGAAGGCATATGATTGTGGTGCCCATTGCCATACCCGATTTTCTCATAGAAAGAGAACTTGGATACATGAAAGGAATTATGGGAGCGAACTTCTGGTACTACTGTAACAGCAAAAAATCAGTCTTAGAATGCGGTAGGGAGGCTCTTAAAGCAATAGAGTCAGTTAAAGGAGTTATTACTCCCTTTGACATATGTTCTGCTGCTTCCAAGCCTGAAACCAATTATCCCTGGATTGGCCCCACAACCAACCACCCCTACTGTCCCACACTTCAAAGTATACTTGGTAAAGAATCCAGAGTTCCCAGAGGCGTGGCGTACATACCGGAAATAGTTATAAACGGACTTGATCTGGAAAGTCTTAAAAAAGCCATGAAAGCAGGTATTGAAGTTATGCTGGAATATGATGATGTTCTGGGTATCTCGGCAGGTAATTACGGTGGACAGTTGGGAGATTATAAAATTCATCTAAAAGAGTTGTTCCCATGAACCTGGATGTGATTTCCCATGACGCTTGATGTTATTGGATTCGGAGCATTGAACCTGGACAGACTCTTCCAGGTTAACCAGATAGCCTGTAAAGATGAAGAAGGCTATATCATAAACTTACACGAAAGTTGTGGAGGGTCTGCTGCTAACACCATCATAGGACTGGCTAGACTGGGACTGGAAACTGGCTTTCTAGGAAAAGTAGCCAATGATCGGGAAGGAGAAACACTTCTTGGAAACCTTCAAGAGGAAGATGTGAACACTGAAGGAATCATTAAAAGTCCAATAGGGCGAAGTGGCACAGTTCATGGGTATGTGGACCTTAAAGGTCAGCGAGCATTATACGTTGATCCTGGTGTGAACGATGAAATCACTATTGAAGAAATTAATCTTGAATATGCATCCGATGCTAAAGTTATACATCTCACATCATTTGTGGGGGGATCTATTAAAGCACAGGAAGCTTTACTGGAAACTATCCCTGACCAGATCACAGTTAGCCTGGATCCGGGAATGATCAATGCATCTAAAGGAATAAACGCACTGGAAACTATCCTTCAAAGAACAGATATACTGTTAATAAATCAGGGTGAGTTAGATCTTTTATTACCCTCAAGAGAGGGACAGGATGTGAAAATAAGCACCATATTAAATTATGGAATTGAAATATTAGTCATTAAACAGGGGAAAAAGGGTTGTTTAGTTACTGATGGTGTTAAAACATATCTTCTTGAAGCTTACGATGTGGATTGCAGGGATACCACTGGTGCAGGGGATGCATTCAACTCAGGATTCATTTACGGACTTCTTGAAGGTAAAAATATCAAAGAATCAGCTATGATCGGGAACTTCGTTGCATCGTGTTGTGTGCAGGAATTAGGAGCTACCACCGGCCTCCCATCAAAATCAGCGGTTGATAGGATAAGATAAACTAATGATTAGTTCATTAGATAAGATAAATTGACTTGTAATTTCAACTAAGATTTTCAAGGGATTGATAAAAATAAAATAATAATAGATGAATAAGTAAATAAAATATAAACAAAAAGAACAGGAATAATCAGCTGGGTAGAGAATATAAATGGTGTTAAAATGGACGTGACATTCAAAAAGAAGAAAGATGTATTTGAAGGGGAGGTTGCACTCAAATCTCGTGACTTGGAAGATAGTCATGAGAAATATACAGGAGAAATTGAAGATTGTATACTGGATGATAAATTTATAACCATATCCCCGGAATGTGTTCGCTGCAACTTATGTGTAGAAGAATGTCCAGTAAATGCCATTGAAGATTCTAAATCTGCCAGACCAGCCAGAATACTGGATAATTGTGTTAAATGTGAGATATGTGCCCAAACATGTCCAGTAAACTGTATTCATGTCATTGAAAGCAGCGCCCATGTGAAAGATGATGAAGTTAAATATCATCTTAAAGATCTGAAAGTGCCTCATCGTAGACTGCGCATGAAAGAAATCAATGTGAATCCTGAAAAATGTGAGTCATGTGCAACTTGCGTTCGATTCTGCCCTACGGGAGCTATTACTGTCCCAGAAGGAGGAATAGCTCAAATTGATAAGGACGCCTGTGTGGGGTGTGGGGCCTGCGCCAATGTCTGCCCTGAAGGTTCCATAGAACTAATCAGAGAACTGGGGCCTGTGATTAAGATCAAAAAACTCCTGGTTGATCAGGAAACCTGCGTACAGTGCCAGGTCTGTGAAGAAAACTGCCCGGTGGATGCCATTAAACTGGATGGGGACAGGGTGGTTTTGGACCAGGATAAATGTATTTTATGTGAAGTTTGTTCTACAAAGTGCCCGGTAGGAGCTCTAAAACTGGAGATGATGTAAGTGTTAGTTAAGGAAATTATGGACAAAAATTTTATAGTGGTATCCCCTGATCAGGACCTGGCAGAAATCTCCATTCTAATGGAGGAAAAACGTAAATTCACCACACCTGTGGTTGATGGTGATAAAAGACTCATTGGATGGATCACATCCCTTGATGTTACCAGGGGATTCAGGGAAGGTAAAAAAAAGGTTGCAGATGTTATGCATGTTAAAGAGGATATAGTACATGTGCATCATAATGATCCTGCTCGATTAGCTGTGCTGGAGGCATCGCAGCACAAGGTAGTCAGCATACCTGTCCTGGATGATGATGAAGTGGTAGTTGGTGTGGTGCGTACCTTTGATATTGTTAAAACACTTTCCAGCCTCTATGAAATTAAAGTCACCAAAATATTCAAGGCCATGGAAGATGAACTTAAAGGAGTTAGCTGGGACGAATTAATGGAAGCATCAGCCATTGTAACCCAGAGACGAACCGGTAAACGAGTCACCGCCCAGGATTATGAAAAAAGAATAAAAGACGCCACATTTGGCGAAGCAATCTGGGCCACCGGAGGGCTGGAAAAATTCTTCGTGGGACTAATTGCCATTGGAGAACTGGTAATAGCCAGGAAAGTGGCTAAAGCAAGGAAATAATTCTTAATTTTTTTGCTTTTCTTCCCTAATTTCTATTTTATATATGTTTTCTTATTTTATGGAGCCATAACATGCTGGATGAACTTATAATAGTTCGATATGGGGAAATTGGGATTAAAAGTCCTAAAGTGAGAGGGAAATTTGAGCGTAAGCTCATAGAAAATATCAAAACAGTTATTGATGGAGATGTCAAATTAAAACAGGGTCGAATATTTATCTATCCTCAGGATCTGGGTGAAGCTGTTGAATATCTACAAAGAATTCCAGGTATAGTTTCGTACAGCCCAGCATCCGTGACAAAGACTGATCATGATTCAATTAAAGAACTAATTGAACTATACATTAATGAATTGGTTGATAAAGGTGTTTTTTCTTCTGAGGATTCATTTGCTATCAGGTGCCGGAGGGTGGGTGAACATGACTTTACCAGCCAGGAAATGGCAGCATACTGTGGTTCAGTTGTTTACGGGATTACAGAATCCAAAGTTGACCTTTCAAATCCTGATTTTGAATTATTTGTGGAAGTGAGGGGTGATAAGACTTACATTTTCAACCAGAAAATTCAGGGACTTGGCGGACTACCTTTAGGAACACAGGGCAAGGTTATATCCTTGATTTCCAGTGGTATTGATTCTCCTGTGGCCACTTTCTTAATGATGAAACGGGGTTGCAGTGTCACGCTTCTAAATTTTAACACTTATCCTTACTCGTCTGGATCTAATGATAAAATCCTGAAAATTTACCAGAAACTAAAAGAATATTCTGCCGGTGCGAAATTAACACTTTATCAGGTGGATTATGGTGATTATCTCCATAAATGTATTGATGAAGCCCCGGATCGGATGACCTGTGTGTTGTGTAAAAGTGGAATGTACCAGATAGCGGAAAGGTTAGCAAAAGATGAGAATGCTCTGGCTATTGTTGACGGCAGTAGTTTAGGACAGGTAGCATCACAAACACTGCCCAATATTTTAGCAACTCGCTACTCCACTTTAATGCCGGTTTTGAGTCCCTTGATTGGCTTGGATAAGGTGGAAATTGAGAATATTGCCAAGAAGATTGGAACTTATGATATTTCAATACTTCCAGATAGTGGTTGTTCTGCAGTTCCACGCCATCCTGAGACTCATGCTGAGTTATCTCAGGTTTTAGAAGCCCTGGATAATATTGGTGCGGAAGATGAATATGATAATGCCATTTCAACACTTAAATTAATTAAATGAAAGAATTTTTTTGCTTGAATGGATTATGAGAGATGATAAAAATGGTTGCAACACCCGCAGCAAAGAAAGATACTGAAACAGGAATGTTGGCTTTAATTACTCTTATTCTGGTGGCAGCTGTTGCAAATCTTAACCTGTCAGTGGCTAACGTTGCTCTTCCTTCCATAGGTCTTGCTTTTGATGCTTCACAGGTTCAGATTAATCTGGTGGCAGTGGGCTACTCTCTGGGTCTGGCTGCATCAGTTCTATGGTTCGGTGCTTTGGGTGATCATCACGGTCGGAAGATGATGTTGATTATTGGAACCCTAATGGCTATACCCTCATCCTTAATTGCCAGTTACGCACCATCCATTGAAATCCTTATTTTTGCCCGTATTATTGGTGGTTTAGCCGCAGGAATGGCTTTTCCAACAACTCTGGCACTTATAGCTGCTTTGTGGTCAGATCCGAAACGAACCCGGGCTATTGCATTATGGTCTGGTGTGGGAGCTGCTATTGCCGCTCTCGGGCCTTTAATCTCAGGGTATCTCCTAACGTTTGCTAACTGGGGGTCTGTGTTTCTTATTACATTACCTCTGGCCATTGTTGCTCTAATTATGGCTATAAAGTTCATTCCGTCACATGTTAATGAGACTGTAACTCCAGTGGACAATGTTGGTGGTGTTTTATCCCTAATATTTTTAGGAACATTAATTCTGGCAATTAACTTCCTCCCAGTACCTAACTCATCAATTTTGATTATCAGTTTATCATTAATCGCTGCTTTTGGGGGTATCTTGTTTATTTGGCGTCAGAAGAGTGTTCAAAATCCTCTGTTTGACCTTGAAGTTGCCAGTCGAAGGATCTTTGCAGTGGCGGCATCTGCGGGGATCATAGTTTTCGGGGCTCTGATGGGCGCCATGTATGTTGGTCAGCAGTTTTTACAAAACGTTTTAGGATACTCAACCCTGGATGCTGGAATTTCAATTTTACCAGCAGCTATACTAATGATTCTGGTAGCACCACACTCTGCCAAGCTTGTGGAATCCCATGGTTCAAGATTTACATTACTGGCCGGTTATTTGTTCTGTTTCTTAGGTTTTTTGACTATGCTGCTTTTATGGAAAGATCATATACCTTACTGGAAAGTGGGACTGGCTTATGCACTGGTGGGAATAGGAGTGGGATT
>JAHKLP010000081.1 GCA_020855015.1 Methanobacterium sp. | reverse complement strand
TATTGATTATTATTTTGTTTGGGGTAAATCCTATGATGATTACTTGGGGGACATTGTGTATCGGGATGAATATTTGGTAGTATATCGGATAAAAAAGTGATTATCAACCTATAATCATTTTTCATGACAGGAGCCACAGTTATAACAACCAAAAGTCTCACACCAGGGAGTTAAATCTCCCTTCAATGCCTTTTTATACTCATTTACAAGAAATTTCTTTTTCATCCCAATATCTATAACTTCCCATGGAAGTTTTTTTTCCAAATTCCAGTGAGGAGTTAATTTTTTCCAATCATTAATGGGAACTTTCCTATGGGAAGATTCTTCGATAATATCTCCTAAATTTGCATCTCCCATTGACAAGACATATTGAATTAGGGATTTATTGGGATTTTCCACCTTAAAGTGGCGGCTTTTTAGGTTTCGTTTAAGAAAGTTAATATTGGCTTTGATTTTTCCATGGTCAAATTCAACCCATTGGAATGGGGTGTGTGGTTTTGGTATGAATGGGTTGATGCTTATTCTGAGTGAATCCTGGTGGAGTGCCATAAGTTGAAGGGATCTGATCAGATTCATCATTTCTTGAAGATCTTCATCTGTTTCCGTGGGAAGTCCTGTTAGGAAATATAGTTTAACATTCATGTTTAATTTAAAGGCAGTGTCCATGGCAGTTATTATTTGGTCATCAGTGATAGGTTTATTTACCACACCTCGCAGTTTCCATGTGGACTCGGGGGCAATGGTAATGGTCTTAAGCCCACTAGTTTTTAAAATTTCCAGAAGGTCGCCAGTGACAGATTCTATCCGCAGGGATGGGGTAGTAACTATAAAACCCATATCAACAAGTTCACTACATAGAAACTCGAACTGGGAGTGATCTGATACTGCAGCTCCGATAAGAGCAATTTTATTCAGGCCAGTTGCTTTTCTCCCGTCCTCGGCTGTTTGTATAAGAGTTTTAATGTCAACTTCTCTCCGAGGACGATAGAGACAACCCGCCATGCAGAAACGACATCCCCGGGCACATCCCCTGGAAACTTCCAGTAGAAAAGACTTTCCAAAGGCAGGAACGAGTTCTTTGTTATGGGTTTCGGGGAAGACCTGTTTCACAGGCCGCCAGGCATCCTGCATATCTTCCACTTTAACCAGCTTTGATTCCTGCATCATGCCAGGGATGAAAACACCATCTACATCAATAAAAGATTCTAATTCTTCACGAGGATTATCAAGTTGGCGTACTATATCCATAAATTCTGGAAGAATAGCCTCTGCTTCTCCAATAATAAATAAGTCAATAAATGGGCTCATAGGCAAAGGATTTGAACTTGCGCACGGCCCACCAGCAATTACCAGGGGATCATCAGAATCCCGATTATTTTTACGGACATCTAATCCTCCTTCACGAAGCATCTCCAGGACGTGAGGGTAATCCTGTTCGTACTGAAGTGAAAAACTAACCACATCAAAATCTTTCAGTGGCGAACCAGTTTCCAGGCTCCTACCATAAGGATAAACCACACGCTCACAGTAAACATCCTGCTGGTGATTAAGAAGATCATATATAATGTGAAAACCCAAGGAGGACATGGCACTGCGGTAGAGATTAGGATAAGATGAGGCAAAACGCACCTCCACCTTAAGGGGATCTTTTACCACCAAGTTGTGTTCTGTGAACATAATAATTATTATCTCTCCCACCAATAATCAAGATAACTTAATATCTAACTATTTAAAAGATAATTAAATACCAACTAATAAATAAATTTGATATTTAATTGGTCATAGCTAATATCAAATAATCATTATCAGGAAAAAAAGAATGCCAGAGAAGAAATATGGTAAGGTAGCAATAGGGGGAACCTTTGACAAGTTCCATGAAGGGCACCGTTTATTAATAGAAAAAGCATTCCAGATTGGAGAACATGTGTTAATTGGGGTGACTTCAGATGAATTTGGCGGGATTAAGGGAGAAATTGAGCCCTGTGATGTGCGAATGTCCAACCTGAATTCCCTGATAAAAGACCGATCCAACTATCATCTGGCCCGTTTGGAGGAACATTATGGTCCAACAATAGATGATGCATCCATCGACGCCATTGTTGTAAGCCCAGAAACGGAACCAACAGCCCTGAAAATTAACCAGATACGTCAAAAGAAGGAAATGAAACCCCTGGACATAATCACCATTGGCATGGTCATGGCCCAGGATGGTAAGCCAATATCTTCCACCAGGATACGTCGGGGAGAAATAGATTCATGTGGAAAAATTATTCAAAAACAAATAAAGGAATAAAATTCATCTAATTAGTGGGAGTTAATATGAAAGTTGTAGTTGGATCCAAAAACCCAGTAAAACTGAAGGCAACTGAAAATATTCTTAATCAAATATACTCCCAAATTGAAGTAGAAGCAAAGCACGTGGATTCGGAAGTACCGGACCAGCCTATAGGCCTGGAAACAACCATTAATGGAGCTATTAATCGTGCAAAAAATGTATTTTCAACTGAATTTGATCTTTCAGTGGGTATAGAATCTGGTTTACTGGAAGTACCCCACAGTATAACTGGTTACCTGGACTTGCAGTGGTGTGCCATATTTGATGGTGAGAAAACCACCCTGGGAGTGAGTGCTGGTTTTGAATATCCTCCCCTTGTAATAAAAAAAGTTCTAGAGGGCATGGAAGTGGGTGATGTTATGGATCAGGTAACTGGAGTTGACCGTTTAGGTGAGAAGAAGGGAGCGGTGAGCCATCTTAGCAATGGATTGTTGGATCGGACGGGTAACACAGAGCAATGCGTTTTAATGGCCATGATGCCCCGAATGAATCAAGGATTATACTTCCCTGATTAAAGGGGGTATTTGTTATAAATATGATTAAAGCAATGAAAATATAATTTCTGACCATAAACACTTTAATCTCAGCATTTAACACTGTATACATTGGATAAATAGTTTATTTAAAAATAATATCATTCTCATTTGTGGAGTTGCCTTTATGATTAAATTCGAAGATAAACACACCCCATGGGTTTTTTTAATCATTCTGATTATATTGGTAGGTCTAATCACGTATTGGCGTGTCATCTTGCAATTATATTTATGGCC
>JAHKLP010000032.1 GCA_020855015.1 Methanobacterium sp. | reverse complement strand
GTATTCAAAAAAAAAGAAAAAAAAGAAAGGGTTTAGAAGGGCAGCTCCGCGTAGGTCCCTTTTTTTGTCCACGAACTTGTGTCCCAGTTTTGGACTGATCCAAGCGAATTTCGGTAACTAGTTCCATCCGCAGTGTACCATTTTCCATTAACGTATATCTCAGCCCATACATGACCATACCAAGTTTTACTTGTAGTGAAGTAACAATCCCCGTGCACATACCTTGCTGGTAATCCAGATGCTCTTGAAAGGGCCACGATTAGGTGTGAATGGTCACAACAATTACCACTCCTAGAAGAGAGCGTTTGAACAGCTCCTTTCTGGGTATTGTAGTAATATGAATATTCGAGGTTGTCTCGCACCCAGTTAAAGATGCGAGTGGCCTTATCATAGCTGGATGTAGCTCCGGAGGTTATACTTTTTGCCATAGCCACTATACTACTGTCTTTAACCTGACAATTATCCGTTACTTGCAGGTAAATCTGCAAACTACTTGGTATTGTCTCGGTTGTGCTTGTTGACGTACTACTTGAGCTAACAGAGCTCCATGGTTTCATCACCGCATACTTTGGCAAGTACTTCTCTTTTCCGTAGAAAGCCATAACCCTGCTGTAGAGGTAGATCAGTGATTCGTAACGAATTTTTCCTAGAGTACTTGACCCGTAATTTGGTGCCGCATTATTGGCATCCATGAAGGATTTTATACGGCTTGCCAGGTCAAGATACCCTGATTTGTCCAGGTTACCACTGGTCATTTTCTCATAGGGTTTTGGTGCTGTTTGAGTACTTTTTAAAGTTATAGAGGTGGTGACCCCATTTTTCAACTGTAATACGCCTGTTGTAAGTAACCTCAGGAACTGAGGCATAGTGACTTGCACTGATCCCATTTGCACATACTTCGGAAGAGCATGATTGGTTTCAATATATGTCTTAACTCTTCCAGCTGCGTTAATGATATCGGCAAGTGTGTATTTGGTTGTTTTTGAGCTAGTAGTGGTTGTGGTAGTCGTAGTTGGGGTTGTAGTGCTGGTTGTGTTTGTACTGGTAGACTGGTTAAAGAAGGCTTTATCCACCAACCCATATCGGAACAGGGCGTATCCTGATGATCCGTTAGAAGTGGCAGATTGTATGTCCTGGTTGATTTCTGCTGCAGATAATTTCTTTACGTTACTATCGCTTTCATACACCTGTAAACCCGCCACCACTGGTTTGCTTGAATGTTCTACAATCCATTTGGTGGTGGTTCCGATCCATGCTGTGTCCTGGTTGTAATTTCCCTTGTAGATCATTGGAACAAGGAAATCCAGGTATTCTGAGAGAGCAGCATAGTCCTGGCCGTAATAATAACCATTTATACTGCACTCGGGCATGAGAGCAGCTGAAACGGATATCTTGGGGCTGATGGAATATAATGTCTCATCAACTTTTTTTACAAAGTTGGTGATGGCATCTGTTCCACCAGAATGCTTGTATGCAGTTCCAGGATAACGGACGTAATCCAGGTGGATGCCGTCGATATCGTAATTTTTAGCGAGGCCTGCAATGTAACTTACCAGTGCGTCATTGAAACTCGTGTTTGTCGATGTTATGGTCTTTGTTGTGTAGGTAGTGGTGGTTTTGTAGCTGTAAGACCAATAGTACTTCCATTGGTAGTTCCAGCTGTACTTCCAGTAGGATTTCCAGGAGTATCTCCATAATCCCCTGTATTTGTACCAACTTTTGTACCAAGTTTTGTACCAGACCTTGTACCAGCTTTTATACCATTTTTTTGTGGCTACTTTCACTGTTTTGGTGGAGGGTACTTTGACTGTGGATGTGATAGTTTCCCCGAGAGGATCTACCCATTTTCCATTTTCATCTATGAAGCAGGAAACCCAGGCATGTACCCTTATTCCAGTTCCGTTTAACTTACTTAGTATGGCTGTCAGGACAGTTTGGTAATTTGGAGAAGAAAATCGGTTTGTCTTAACGAATATATCCGTTATTCTGGCTTTTAATAATTCGCTGAGATTCACGTCCGATACTTCATCCGCACTGATCCATAATGCGTGGACATTTTGGAATCCATCTGATGCTGCCGCTGTGTAATTCTGAATGGTTTCTGTTCCGTTACTGAAATCGGATGAACTATTTTGAGAACTATTGAGCGTTTCTGCTGTCTGGTTTTCTTGCTGAGTAATATCTGAATCATTAACCACCGTAGTGGTTGTATTCTGAATGGTAGATGTATTGGTGTTGTTTTCTGCTATTTCACTGACATTGGTTGCGTTCGCGAAATTTTCTGTTGCGGACTGATTAGGGGTGGCATAGATTATACTAGGGGCCAGCATGCCAACTCCAAGTAGGAGTAGCATAACTAGCAGCAATTGTTGCTTCAGTAATATGCCCCCTCAATGTCTGCTGTCAGTTGAACACAGATAGATGTTCCTGACACATTAAGATCGTCCTTTTCTGCATATAAATGTTGTCATAGATTTTTGGCAAAAAAAACCCCCGAATAAGCTTTTTTAAATTCAAAACGCCTGAAATATCAATTTTTAATCATGACCTCCTTTAATAATATTTCTTTTCAAACAACTCCATCAACCCACTCCTGTCACATCATGACCAGCGAGATTTAATGTTAAGATGTGAATATGGTCACATCTTTAAACTCCACATGGTTTTAGGAAAAACTTTGTTATCCATTTTAAGAAAAATAATGGTAAGGAGTAGTAAACATTCCTTGAAAAATTAATAAGTCTTTGATTAGAATTATGGTAATAAAAATGTAAAATTGATGCATTTTAAAAAAATTGCTTTCTCTATGCACCAAAGGGGTCTGTTCTGAATTTCCAAGATAATATCTGAATCAAATTAATGGACTAAAAATAGGAACACCAACAATAATCATCTAAATATCAATTATCGGGATAAATTCCGGTTTCTCTACAAATGATTAATCTAAGTTAAATAAGGCTTAAAAAATATCTACAGATTTATTTAGCTGGAAAATTTGGGACGCCAAAATTTATAACTAATTTCATTCAAAGGCTTCTAATATGATCATAGAAAAGCTTGAAATGGCTGTGCAAATACTGGAAACTTCCCCTGAATTTGCAGAGATTATTCCTGAAGTGCGTAGCAACATTGTAATGGCGCGAAAGAATGCGGAGACAATAGAGGATGTTGCTGGGATACCCGGACGTATAACTATTGTTAATGGTCTGCCCAAAGCTGTTGCTCAGCCAGATTATGCTGCCTCATCCCATATGGCCAGACTAGTTTTAAGTATGATGAAATATGATCCTGACAAACGCAGTGCACTCAATATAAAATATCACCCACATCTGGTGGAGATCTGTCAGAAATTAGGTTTAGTTGTTGCCAGTTATGACCGCAACCAGGAACCCGTTGAAATAGAAAAGGAAGAGGGAAGTACTATTTCATGGGGTGTTAAGATTGCTATGGAAAATCTAAAGGCTATTCCCGATGTTATATATCATACTGGGGGCTGGGGAAAGGAACCCATGATTGTACTTCTGGGAACAAACCCTGTAGAAGTGGCGGAGCTGGCAATATGTCTTGCGAAACTTTTCCTAACCAACCTAAAAAAGTGATGGTTATTTTAATCTGTTTTTCTAGAATGATAATTCTGTTTTAAGCATACTCTAGACAGCAAAATTTGGAATATCAAACTCCAGTTTCAATGCATAACTCTGGTGTAAAAGAGAAATTATATTATAAATATATAGGAAATATATGGGTTAAAGAAAATAGGATTTAAAAAGAGAATTAGAAGACAGATGTATCAATGAAAAAGACCAGATATAAATTACACATGATTTGAATATAATCAAAATTATAATATATAATCCAATAATCGTTAATGAATGCATAAATGTTTAATTATTATTATACTTACTTAAAACCACTATCTAATTATTGAGGGATCCTATGCATTATAAAATGTATGAAGAGATGATGGAACAGCCTACCTCTTTAGAGAAGACCATTGACGCTGAAAAATCTCATATGAAAGAAATAAGTGAGAAATTCAGAGAATTTGACAAGATATATCTGGTAGGGTGCGGAAGCTCTCTATCAACCTGTTTTTCAGCTATTGATGCTATGAAAATGGTGTCTAACCGTAATTTGGAGGTTTTTACTGGTTACGAATTTTTTTATCATAAAAAACTCCAGAGCGAAAATGCGGGAGTTATTCTAACATCTCAATCTGGAGAAACAGCTGATACTCTAGCTGCCATGAGAAGGGCCCAGGAAGAGGACATCTACACCGTCTCCATAGTTAACGAAGCAGAAAGCACCATGAAGAAAGAGTCTGATGATTCTGTTTTAACTCTTTGCGGTCGGGAGAACGCTATACTGGGGACAAAAACATATATGACTCAATTAATGAGCCTGTATCAGATATTATTCAGTATGGAAGATTCCTCAATTGCCAAGAAAGTTATTGGTGATCTGAAAAAAATTCCATCAATCACAGAAGACCTTTTAAATAAAACTAAAGACGAAAATAAAGCTTTAGCAAAAAAATACGCAGATTATGATATTTTTTATGCCATGGGAAGCGGTCCCAACTATGGTCTGGCCTACAAACTGGCCATGACCATGTTCATGGAAGGAGCTCTTAAACATGCCTGTCCCTTATATTCCGGAGAATTCCGTCATGGGCTCATTGAAAGAGTGGAAAAAAATATTCCCGTGGTTTTTCTGGATGCTGGGTATCCTGGAGATGAGTTCACCCATAAATCAATAGAATTTTCAAATAAAATAGGTGCTGAAAACATAATTTATCGAATGCAGGACTATGCAGATATTAACCCCCTCTTATCACCATTCGTACTGGTAGTGCCCTTAGAATGGTTCATTTACTACTTGGCACACTATAATGGCGAGGACCCAGGCAGTACCAGACATATAGGGAAGGTAAGGTATTGAATTTCTTTTTGAAATTATAGAATCTGAATTTATCTAAAAAAATATAGTTGTTAAACTATAAAAAGTGGAATAATACTCAAATTTAAAAAAAATAATTAAATGGGAAGCCCTTATTTTCCCAGAACTATTTTATTTCCAGCTTTTGGGTTTCTACAATCTTTTTAGGGAGTTTAATGGTAAGCATTGCATCTTCAAAATTGGCACTGGCCTCTTTTATCTTAACCTCGTAGGGTAATTCCAGATTACGTGCGACTTCACCAAATCCTCTTTCTCTTTTAATATAATTTATTCCCTCACCTTCCATACCTTCAGGGAAGGTTACTTTAATCGTTACAGAGTCGTTGGTGACATCAACAGATAGGTTTTCCTTTTCAACACCTGGCAGATCAGCAATGATAATAAATTCAGTAGGGGTGCTGATTAAATCAACATAGGGTGTGTTAGGTGCTGTGTACTCGGTGATGGTTTTCCCAAGGTCTTCCTGTTTTTCTCGTAAAGTGCTCAATAAATCATTAACCATCTTTTCAGCTGTGGAACGTAATTCCTCAGTTCTTTCAGATGCACTTTCTTTTAATTCTTTGCTCTTATCTGAAACTGAATCTTTAGCTTCGGAAGCTTTTTGTTTTACTTCCACACTTTTTTCTGAGACAGATTCTTTTACTTCGCCAGCTTTGGAAAGGATTTCTTCTTTTGCGTCTTTATTCTTATTATCTAATCTTTTCTTTTGATCCATTCAAATCCCTCTCATCCTGTTAATTAATTCAAATCCGCTGCTTTTTGGTGCGATATGGAGTTCATAATGTAATTTGTCAATGAAATAATCATATGAACTTACAAACAATGCAATAAAAATCTCTGCATTGCCTTCCTATTTGTCCCTGATTTTTCTGTTAAATTCCTGCAGTTTTTCTATTATCTCTGATATGCCAGTACCTTCAGATGCAGCGACCATAAGTGGCTTATCCTCTTTATTAATATGTTCTTCAATGTACTTAACATTTTCTTCATCTTCCACCAGGTCCATTTTATTAAACAGTGGGAAGATAGGGGTGTTCTGGAATATTTGTTTTATCTCCCAGTAAAGGTTTACCTGGTTTTCCACAGGGAATCCTGATGTTTGGGATGGATCGAATATAAATAATATCAGGTCTGCCAGGTGTTCCAGTGCTACCATGGCATTGAGTTCGATGGGGTTCATATCTTGAACTGGACGATCCAATAAACCTGGAGTGTCTATAATCTGATATTTCTGCCAGCGCAGCTCGAAATGCCCTATTTGAATGCCTTTAGTAGTGAAAGGATAATCTGCAACTTCAGGTTCAGCATTGGTAATTTGTCGGAGGAGTGTTGATTTTCCAACATTGGGAAATCCAGCAATAACCGCAGTGGTGGCTTCAACATCCACTGTTGGAATGTTACGCAGCTTCTGCTTTGCATAGTTTAAAAAGTCAAGTTCATCATTTATGCGGTTCACAACTGAAGCTATTCTTCCGAATGCTGCTTTACGAATCTGTGCAGCGTTTTCTGGAGGTGATCTTCTTATGCGATGTGTGTACTGGTTCTGCAATTTTTCCAAAACACCATTGGCCCAGTTCAATGCTCCCAGAGACTTTTTTAGTTCATCAACACCCACTGCAACGTCAATGTAGTCCTGGTAGAACATGGGGAGTTCTTCAATATGGGGTGTTTTTTCGAGAATATCCTCAAAAGTTTCCCTTATCACCTGGCTGGCTGTTTGGACTCTTACTTCTTCTATTCGTTTTGATTTTTTCTGACGATGAATTTTGGATGTGCGAACCCGGGCAGCAGCCTTTTTCGCTCGTCGAAATCCCTTATCAAGCACCTCATCCGGTGTTGGTATGTTAGGTAAAAACATTAAATCACATTTTTTTTTAAGATTAATAATTAATTTTCTAGATATTTTGTTTCTATTTTCAGGATATTATAACAATATCTTTCTTTTTAGGAGATGATAAAAACATTGCTGATTTAAAAATATTATTATTCTTCGAATATTTGAGATTGGAAGCTATAGATTTTCACTCCATCTTGTAACCAGCAATCAGGAGATAATCCTGCTTTCATGCAAGTGTTGGCCAGGAATTCTTCAACATCCCACTTCCATTCCACTGGAACCTGAGGAAGAAGTAAACCACGATAAATTCCCATCTCAACAATTAGGCCGTCTTTGCCCACCTCGATTTTATCCATGTATTCAGCAGGTTTTTGAACTGAAATCAGGGCGGGTTTGGTGAGGACACTTACCTCCACCTGGATCTGGCCCATCTCCGCAAGTGTTACTTGGGGAAAGCGTGGGTCACCAGTAGCTGCACTGATGGCAACATTTATCACTGCCTCTGCCAGGGGTTTCACTGGTTCAGGATACCCAATACAACCCCTTAATTCACCATTACGATGTAGAGTTACAAATACACCCCTGTCCTCCTTTAGAATAGGTTTAGTATCTTCTGGAGGTTTTATGATATTTGCGTTGGCTAAGTAGGTTTCGATTGCAGTTCTGGCCAGTTTCACCAGAAATTGTCCATCATCATCAGTTATCATTACTGGGCACCACCAACCGTTGCTTCGCTGACCCTGGTGTGAGGCCCTCCATCCCCCACCGGAGCAGTTTGACCGGCTTTACCACAGAATCCCACACCCATATGGAAGTCCGAACCAACAGCATCCACTTTCTGCAGGATCTCCAGTATGTTTCCAGATAGGGAAACATCCCGAAGCGGATCTGTAACCTGGCCATTTTCTATCATGAACGATTCAGCTGCATTAAACTGGAAAACACCTTTACCAGTGTCCACCTGACCGCCTCTTGATCCTTTAAGGTATATTCCATTTTCCATACCTTCAATAAGTTCTTCAAAACTCATCTGTCCCGGTTTAAGGTATGTGTTGCTCATACGAACTATGGGTTGATCTCCAACCCCCGAGCGAGCGTTTCCACTTGGCCGGATGTTGAGTTTGGCAGCGGTTTCCCTGGAACTTAAAAGAGATACCAATGTCCCCTCTTCCACCAGAACATTTTTACTGGTTTTAACTCCTTCTGCATCATAGGCATAATATCCAAAGGCATCCATACTGGCATCGTCAACAATTGTTACCAGTGGGGAGCCAATCTTAGTTCCCATTTTACCTTTGAGAATTGAATCATTCTGCAGTATGAGGTCTGCCTCGGATGCATGGCCCAATGCCTCATGGATGAAAACCCCGGTGAGTTCCGAATCCATAATGATTGGGAAGCGCCCTGAAGGTGGAGAATTGGCATCCAGTAACCTGACTGCCTTGGAAGCTGCAGTTCTTCCCATTAATTCCAGATCCTCTTTTTGGATAGCCTCAAAGCCCTTGGCACCACCAGTACTTTTATGTCCAAATTGAATACCATTTTCGGATGCTGCCACTGCATTCAGAAACAGGGCCACTCGGTTTTCTTCCATCTTTATTGATGATCCTTCTGAGTTAAGGAAATAAGTGGTGCCCTCGGCATCGACATAGTTTACAGTGGTGCTCACCACTTTATCCAGGTTAGCTGCTTGTTCCACATCAGACATAGCAATTTTTTTATCTTCAAGTGGAACATCGGATAGTTTGATCCGGGCGTTTGATTTAACTTTGTCAGTTCTGATTTCTGCGGGAGCCAGTTCCACATCACTGGTAAGGACGCTGGCCAGTTTAAGTGCAGATTCTGTGAGATTATCCAGTCTATCTAACTGGTTGGTGTAGGAGAAACCCCATGCACCCTGTTTTAAAACTCGTAAACATACGCCCTGATCTGAACCTGAGCGGATCTCCTGGATTTTACCATCCTTCATTACAATAACGGTGTTTTCACTCTCATTGACTCTTATATCAGCATAGTCAACGTTTTTTTCAACTGATTTTAATAATTTATCCAGTAAGTCCAGATCTAACTCCTCTTTCATGATATCTCCACTTTTAATATGATCTTCCTGACATATAATTTTATGAGATTATTTTTATTATGGTTTAACAGATAATTAGTTAAGATTAGAGATTTTATTATTTAAGGTTATAATTATATGAATTCAGGGGAGAATTATAAATTTATATCAGGAAAAAATAAATATAGGATGTTCTGTTTAAATAGCTTAGAAATCATAAATGTTATTTCTTTCTGATAAAATACTTTTACCTATTATATAAGCACCGGATGTGAAAAAAGTGAAGACCATTGAGGAAATAAACCAAAAAATCAAAGACGGGGACGCAGTAGTGGTTACTGCTGGTGAGATGACCCGTATTGTGCAGGAGAATGGTGCAGGAGAAGCTGCAAAAGAGGTGGATGTGGTAACCACCGGAACATTTGGTGCTATGTGTTCCTCTGGTGCATTTTTCAACTTCGGACATTCAGACCCTCCCATCAAGATGAGCCGAACTTACCTTAATGGAGTGGAGGCCTACTCTGGCATGGCAGCGGTGGATGCATATTTAGGGGCAGCTCAACCCCATCGCAACCCGGATATTGGATTGGATTACGGGGGTGCTCATCTACTAGAAGACTTGGTACGTGGGAAGGAAGTTGAACTGGTGGCAGAGGCCTTCGGAACCGATTGTTACCCCCGTACAGATGTTCACACATTTATCAGCCTGGAGAGTTTAAACCAGGCCATCATGGTTAATCCACGGAACTGTTATCAAAACTACGCTGTAGCCACCAATTCTACTGAAGAAACCCTTTACACTTACCTGGGCACATTACTACCTCAGATGGGTAATGTAAGTTATTCCAGTGCGGGGGAACTCAGCCCACTTCTAAATGACCCTTACTTCCAAACCATTGGTGTTGGAACCCGAATATTCCTGTGCGGAGGCCAGGGCTACATTATGGGTGAAGGAACTCAACACTCAACTGAAGGGGAACGTAAGAACGGTGTTCCCACGGGTTCTGCAGGGACCCTTATGCTTCAGGGTGACCTGAAAAAGATGGATTCAGATTATCTAAGGGGAGCAACCATGCCTAAATACGGTCCCACCTTATATGTAGGGGCAGGTATTCCTATTCCCATCCTTAACGAGGAGATAGCTCAAAGTACCGGTATCAGTGACCAGGACATAACCTGTAAAATCTATGATTATGGTGTTCCACGCCGGAGCCGACCAGTAATTCGTGAGACCAATTACCAGGAACTCCGTACTGGAAAGATTGAAATTAACGGAAGGGAAGTTCCAACCTCCGCACTTTCTTCATTCAAAAAGGCATTGGAAATTGCTGAAGAACTTAAAAATTGGATTGAGAAAGGAGATTTCCTCTTAACCAATCCTGTTAAAAAAATTCCATCAGAAGGTTGCACTGTGGCGCCCCTCATGATTAAGAGGCCATCCATAATGGTGAAAGATATTAAAATCAAACCCGTTATAACTGTCATGGCCGAAGAAGCTATTTCAGGTGTTGCGCGGAAAATGGTGGATAACAACATCAACCACTTGCCAGTGGTGGACCATTCTGGAAGACTCATGGGAATTGTAACCTCCTGGGATATTGCCCATGCCGTGGCAAAGGGCTGTAAGAAACTCACAGAAGTGATGACCAAAAAAGTGATCGTTGCCCTGGAGGATGACCCAGTGGAGGTAATTGCCCGGCGTATTGACAAAAATGAAATATCTGGTGTGCCCATAGTTGACCGGGAAAACCTGGTTAAGGGCATGATCACCGCTGAGGATATATCCAGACTTATGTGCTCCCAAAATAATAAGGAAGGTGATTCCCAGTGAAAGCTTGGCTAAAATTCTCACCTAGAATCGTGAGCAAACCCGTGATATCCGATTTGATCAAGGACTATGATGTGACCTTCAACATTCTGCGAGCTGATATCACCCCTAAGGGTGGTAAAATGTTAATAGAGATCAGTGGCAGTGAAGCAGAAGAAGGAATAAAATACATGGAGAAAGAGGGAATCCAGCTCAACCCCATTAAAAAAGTGGTTAAAAAGGATGAAGATAAATGCATGGATTGTGGTGAATGCTACAGCCTCTGCCCAGTAGAAGCCATTACCGTTGATGAAAAATGGAATGTAGAACTGGACGACCAAAAATGCATAGGATGCGGGTTCTGCACATCTTCATGTCCCACCAAGGCCATTAAGATTGCTTATTAACCTTTATTATTTTTTTTAATTATTCAATGTGAGGACGTTATTTATATGGTTAAATGTGAACACTGCAATGCTGAAAATGAAGAAAAAGCCACTATTTGCCAGAATTGTGGTGAAGAAATCAGGAAAAAAGGCATTAATAAAATATTTCTAATTGGAATAGGAATATTTGGATTTTTGGTATTGATAATAGCCATATCCTCTTTAATTAATACCCCATGGATTGCTGAGTTTGATCAGGAATTGATTAACTCAGTAAAGAGTGGTGAGTCCAGTGAAAGCCTTATATCTAAAATAAAGGAACATTCAAAGGCTAATAGAGAAGGCTCCAAAAAAGGATATGAGAATATTGTTTCTGGAGGAAAATCCGAAAGTAATCCCGAGTTTCTGGATGAAGCTAAAGAAAATTATCATAAAGAATTGGATTACATTCAGAAAATAGAGAATCTTCAACTGAGCTTTGCCAAAAGGGAAATTAATGAAGAAACTTTCATTAAAAAACTTTCCATTCTATACCAAGAACAACCCGAATTAGATTACTAAGTCAATTCATTAGGGGACATAAATGAATTCAAATAATATCACAGAATCTGTGAGAAAACTTCACACATATGAAAAAATCCCATATGATCTATTATTGCTGGCAGAAGAAACAATAGAAGCCATTGATAAACATGTTAAAGATTCTGAAATATTTGTTTTAGAAAAACAGAATAAAATAATGGGAGTTTACGTTCTGCAGTCCATTGATGAAAGAAATATCGAAATTAAGTATATTGCTGTTGATCAAAAATTCCAGGGGCAAGGTATTGGCACGTTTCTATTGGAAGATGCCATTTTTAAGGCAAAAAAAAGACGATTGGAAACTATTATCATTGGAACTGGTGATTGTGGAATTAAACAAATTAATTTGTATCAGAAGGTGGGTTTTGAAATTTTTGATGTTAAGAAAAACTTCTTCG
>JAHKLP010000027.1 GCA_020855015.1 Methanobacterium sp. | reverse complement strand
CGGTTATTTTCATCTTTCGATGGTTTTGGATTATTATTTGATGATTATTTTAATTTGTAAATGGTATGACGTATTTATTTGGTGATCAGGGTGCCTTTCACCTTTTCACCCTTTAATGCTGATAGGAGGATTCCTTTCCTGCCTGCATTGATTATTTCTGATGGTGTTCCTTTACTGGCCAGTTCTAGGAGTTCTCCCAGTTTCCCGGCCATTCCCCCAGTTACATCTACTGTGCGGGCGCCTTCCAGAAATTCCAGATCTTCCATGGATTTAACCACTGGTAGGAGTTCTGCTTCTTGGTGTCGGTTGGGGTCGCGGTTGTAGATCCCATCCACATCAGAACCCAGGATGATCCGATCTGGGTGTAGTTTTTCTGCCAGGTAGGTTACCAGCTGGTCTCCGGATATCACTGCCATCTTCAGATCATCATCCTCATCTAATACCACGTCACCGTGTAAGACTGGTACCAGTCCCATTTCCAGATATTTTTCCACAATTTCAAGGTTGGCTCTTTTTATCCGTTTATTCTTGCTGGTGATGAATGATGATGGGGGAATGGCTATGGCAGGTATGCCCCATTTCAGGAGGTAGTGACATAGGAAGTGGTTGAGATTTTTAACTGAATTCTGGGTTAAAGCAAATCCCCTTTTCTTCCGGGCGAGTTCCTTTTCGTTTTTTATGGGTGAGCCTATCTGATATTTCTGGGCGTGTGGATGTCCGAAGCTGCCGGCTCCATGGATTATGACCATTTTTTTTATTTTTGCCACGGAGATTTCCTGGGCTATGCGTTCCAGGTTCACTGGGTTGAGGGTGGGTTTGGTTTTGTCCTTGCGGGTGATAATGCTTCCACCCAGTTTCAGAATGATCATCTAGTGTGTGACCCCCGTTTTATGGTTTATAATTGTGAAAATCCGGTTTAGGATAGTATTAGATTTAATCATTCCCATGTCACTCCTTGGGGGGATATGTTTACCTGGAATGCGTTTTCAACATGTTTTAATCTTTCCAGGACTTCCTGGGTCTTTCCCGGGCAGTAGGCGATTATGCTACCACCTCCACCTGCTCCGGTTAGTTTGGAACCTATGGCTCCTGCACTGCGTGCCTGGTAGACCAGGTTGGATAGCTGGTTGGTGTTAACTCCCAGGGCATCCAGAAGTCCCTGGTTGATGTTCATTAATTCTGCTACTTTCTGCTGGTCTCCGTTGGTGATGGCTTGTCTGGCCTGGTTAGCTATTTTTTCTATGGTATCCAGTATGGGGTTTATTATTTCAGGATGATCATCATGGAGTTTCCTGACTCCTGCTACCAGTTGGCCTGTGTTTCCTGGTTGTGAGGTGTATCCTACTACCAGTGGCATTTCCAGGGCCGGGTTTATCTTCACTGCCCCATCTTTGCGGGTGAAGTAGATGAACCCTCCATGTGTTGATATGGTGGTGTCCAGGGGACTTGCTGCTCCCTGGACATCTAATTCTACATGATGGGCCATTTTGGCCAGTTTTTCCAGAGTTAAATCTTCCTGGTGGTAGCTTGCTGATGCGGCCAGGGTGGCAACGGTTATAGCTGCTGATGAGCCCAGTCCTGCGCCTATGGGTATTTCCAACTCCACTTGCACATCCAATCCATGGTCTGGTTGGAACTGGTCATTGAAGATGGCGTTCCGGATGAATTTCAGTATACCCATATCATAGATTGATGATGGTGATGCTGGATTATCAGATGTAGATGATGTATCAGAAAATTTAGTTTGAGAGGGAGATGTTTTTAAAGGTTTTATCTGGTGATCTGTAAGGTCAATGGCCCCATATACATCGAGTTCCGGGATTTGGACATTGATCTGGTCGTTTGTTCCTTCCTGGATGGTGACTATGGCTCTCCTGTTAACAGCCATGGCAATGGCTGGTTTTCCATATACAACTGCGTGTTCTCCGAAAAGTATGGCCTTGCCTGGTGCAGACGCCGTAACCTTCATTAGATTAAACTCCTAGTAACTGACGAATCCATTATATCTTTAAACATAGCTAAAAGATCGAATAACTCAACCAAATTGAATCCTGTTATACCAATATCTAATTTTTTCCTCTTGTTATCTTACTCTCCCTATGATTCTATAGGTCCCGAATACAACCCTTATACACCATTTACTGGTTGAAGAGTTTATTGATTATATTTATGCGTTTAATAGATTATTTATGGGTTAATAATGTCAATGCACGTGATAATGTATTTATTCTTTTTTTGTGTGGTTTTAAGATAATTTACCTGAATACTTCAGATCCATAGCCCACTACTTTACCTGAATACTGCTGATCCATAACCCACTACTGATGTGTAGTTTCCACTGGTATCTCCACTGGTAGCGTATTTGAGGATTCTGGCATCACGAGCTCCCATGGCCTTTGAAGCTGCCATGGTGGTGGCCACTGGTCCGTATCCACACATGGTCACATTGTTGGTGATTATTCGTTTAATCATCTCTTCTTCATCAAATGTTTCTATGGCCTCCAGGACTTTCGCATCCTGTGCTTCGGCTACTTCGTGTGGCATTTGATGGGTGAAGTCTGTGCTGGCTATTACCACCATGTCTCTGTCCAATTCATCCACTGTGGCGGCGATGGCTCGTCCCAGTTCCTGGGATGTTTCCAGATCCTGCATCATCATGCAGATGGGAACCAGTTTGAAATCCTGGCCCAGTTCCTGTAGGAAGGGCAGTTGCACTTCACAGCTGTGTTCTCGCAGGTGGGCTGATGGTTCATCATCCAGTAATGGATAATTACTAACCAGTTTTTCAGCAAATTCAGTGTCTATGGGTACTTCTCCCAGGGGTGTTAACCAGGATCCTTCAGTCATGGTAGATAGTCCGGATCCCATACCAGTATGGTTGGGGCACAGTATCAGCACGGTCTCCGGAACTCCGTCTTCTGCCAGTTCCAGATAGGAAAAGGCAGCCACTGGCCCGGAAAACTCATAACCCG
>JAHKLP010000051.1 GCA_020855015.1 Methanobacterium sp. | reverse complement strand
TCTATTTCCTCAGGATTGTAATTAATAGTATTCACTGCCATCTCTTCCACAGCCATACCAATGAGTAGGGAAGTCTTGGGGTCCAACCCATTTTCCCGGGTGAAGTCCATCAGCTTTTCAGATATGCCCACGGCATCGTCCAGGGAGTTGGTGATGGTCACATCCAGGACCGGCACATCCTGATAGTTACCCATCAGGAAGAAACCAGAGAGTTCACCCTGGGATCTTCGGGCTATTAACCTGGTGGCCAGGTAGATCAGTATTATAGTGCCGACTTCGGCTATCAGGAAGGATATCCAAACCCCATCAATACCCATAACTCCGGAAAGCAGATAGGCAAAGGATACCGGTATTATCAGTCCTTGGGTTATTGAGATCAGGAAGGATAGTTTTTCCTGTTTTATGGCCTGGGTGTAGAAAAGCATGAGGAAGGTGATGGCTGTTCCCATGATGCTCAGGGAGAGTATGCGTATGGCATTCACTCCCACCGCCATATCCACTGGGCTGCTCACCCCGAACAGGTGGAGCAGGGTGCTGGGGAAGGCCAGTAACACTGCGGTGAACACCGCCCCAGTGATTAACACTATCTTGAGTGAAGTGTTAAGGGTGTACCTCACCCCATAGTAATCCTTTTCCTGGTAGTATATGGAGACTATGGGGGACATGGATTGGGAAGTTCCAATCAGGAACATGTAGATTATGTAGAGGCTGTTGTAGAAAACTGAGAATGCGGTTAAACCTGGCTTACCAGCATACATTGAGATTAGGGTGTTTATGAAGAACAGTTTAATGGTTAAAAATAGTTGCATGGATGCTGGGGGAAAGCCGAGCTTTACAATATCCCGGACAACAAAGAGTTTGCACTTGGCCAGGGAGAGAAAGTGCATGGTCCTTTCTCGACGGAAGAAGTACTGCATTATAAATATGGTTCCCACAGTGTATCCGGAGATGGTTGCCAGGGCTGCTCCTTGAATGTCCATGCCCAGAACCAGGATGTAGAACAGATCCAATACCAGGTTCACAATGTTGGACACTAAAAGTGCGTAGAAGGATAGTTTAGGCATGCCATCGGCGCGTATGAAGTAGGCTATACCCATCAGGAAGAAGAGGAGGGGAGATCCCATGAAGTAAACTCCCAGGAATCTTTCCACCAGAAACGCCAGTTGGGAGTTGCTGGTGAGGGCAGCCACCAGGTTGTCCATGAAAACCAGGCCCAGTACAGAGAAGCATGTCCCCACCAGGATCAAGAGCACTATGGAAATGGTGAAGTACATATCACTCTTCTCCTGGTTACGCTCTGCCTTGGACACTGCGCTGAGCAGGGAGCCCCCCAGTCCGATCATCCAGTACACCAGGTTTATGAAGGTGATGATGGGTGCGATGAGGGCCATTGCTGAGATATTAATGGGTCCCAGGGTGTTTCCCACGATCAGGGTGTCCATGAATGTGCTGATGTTCATGGCCATGGACATGAGCAGGGTGGGGAGGAAAAACTCCCTGAACTTGGCGCTAACCAGTTTATAGCTTCTTTCGTACATGTATGACTCCCAATATTCCTGATTGATTACTCATTTTATTGGATTGATTACTCATTTTCAGATTAACTTTGGCCGATTATTTACTCATTTATAGATAAACCACTTATTCCCTTAGATCAGTCGAAGAAGTTCATCTCCTTAAGGTACTGTATAAACATTTCCAGATATTGTTCATTTATCAGGGGCCATTTATAGCCTAAACGGTACAGGATCTGGGTGGTGTAATGGTTACTCACGTCCACCAAACCCCTACCCTCACCTTTACCCATCCCCATAGCTGTTACCAGTCCACTAATAGCATCCTGTTTTTCTTCATCTTCCCTTGCCTGGGCAAAACTTTCTGAGAATTGGTCATCCTCTGCCCCGGATATGGGAAGCCCCACCTTTTTCATACCCTCCACAATATCACCTATGTAGATCTGGTGACTGTTGTAGACATGGAAAACTGAACACTCTGGTGGGGATTGTGCCAGGAGCAGGATGGCCCGGGCTGCCATGTCTATGGGTGTGAGCTCTACCTGACTTTCTAAAACAGGGTAAGGTATTTCCCCTATTGCGGCGTAGGCCCGAAGGCGCTTGATGAAGGCATTGGTTTCGAAGTTTATCTGGAATTCACTATCTGACTGCCGGGCCATGAGATTGCCCATCCGCATTATCTTAGCATTTAATCCCTCACTTACTGCCTCCAGCACCACCCTTTCTGCCAGGAATTTGCTGCTCAGGTATTTGTTGTCCAGAAACTGACCCACATATAAGGTTCGCTCATCAAATACCGTGTCCAGTGGGGGTACATTATCCACACTCTCACCAGCCACACTGGTGGTGGAGATCTGTATATATTTACAATCCTTTCTACGGGCGAAGTCCACCCCATTAACCACACCCCCAATATTAACATCCTCGATCTGGGTCCCGGCAGCGAAGTGCTTCACATTGGCAGCACAGTTTATAACCGTGTCTATATCCAGACCCCGAGATTTTTCAAAGTCCTCTTTACTGGTAACATCCCCCTCGATAGTGTGGATCCGTGTGCCGAAGAGTTCCTCATAGTTTTCACTGAAGTAAAAGAAGAGGAGGGTTTTAAGCCGTTCCTCTGGACTGGTGCGCCTACCCCTCCGGAGCATGCAGTAGATGGTTCCACTTTCGTTTTCTATAAACTCTCGCAGGACATGTATCCCTAAAAAGCCCGTGGACCCAGTTAACAGAACGTTTCCTAACCCATCCTTCTCTCCATCCACAAAGTTTTCCAGGGTGTTCTTATCCAGTATGGAGTTGATGGTATTATAGGAGTATTCTTCCTGCTCATGGACTGATTTTTCTGCTTCATTTATGAAATTGGCCAGTTTCCTGGGGGTGGAGTGTGCGAATACATCCCCATATTTTATTTCATATCCCTGGTTCAGGGCTTCAATGGTGATCTTGGTCACCAGTAGTGAAGTCCCACCCAGTTCAAAGAAGTCATCAGTGGCTCCCACTTCAGGCACTCCCAGGATGTCACTGAAGGATTGGGCAAAGAATTTTTCAACCCTATTCTCTGGTGGGACATATATCCTCTCCTTTAAAACAGGTTCAGGGAGTGATTTAACATCAGTTTTACCGTTGGGTGTTTGGGGCATCTTTTCCAGGTGCATGAATACTGTGGGCACCATGTACTTGGTGAGCCTCTTTTGCAGTGATTTCTTGAGATCCTCAACATCAATTTCACTGGTACTGGTGAAGTAGGCGCAGAGGTGGTCCTGTCCCTGCACTGGTTTAAGGAGAACTGTCACTGACTTTACACCCTCATAATCAGCTATGGCACTTTCAATCTCTCCGATCTCAATTCTAAGACCCCTCAATTTGATCTGATTATCCAGGCGTCCGAATATATGGTACTCCCCGTTTTTATCCCGACTTGCAAAGTCACCACTCTTATAGAAGGGGATGCCATGGCGGGTGATGAACTGTTTCCGGTTGAGTTCCTCCCGGTTCCAGTATCCTCTGGCCACTCCCATTCCCCCCACATATAACTCTCCGATAACTCCACTGGGGAGGGGGTTGCCATCCAGGTCCATAACTTCCTCATAAACATTAAGCAGGGGTTTACCAACGGTTATGTTATCCTGGTCTGTGATTCGGTTGGTGTTGCAGGAAATAGTGGTCTCCGTTGGTCCGTAAACATTGTAGATCTCCCCGGAGCTGCAACTTTCCAGTTTTTTATGAAGCTGTGGCGGGTATTTCTCTCCCCCTATACTGATAATCTTACACTTGGACACTGCCTCACACATACCATCCAGTTCTAAATACTGCAACATCCGGGATGGTGTGGCAAAGAATGAATCCACTTCGGCCCGTTTAAACAATTTCACCAGTTCCAGTGGGTTTTTGGTCTCCTCGTCACTGGCCAGTACCAGGGTGCGGCTGTTCAGGAGACTGATCATAACCTCATGCAGGAAGGCATCGAAGGCCACAGTGGTGATGGAGAGCATTTTACGGCCCCTGGTTACAAAAGCATGGGCAAAACAGTTCTCAGGGTCAGGGGAGGCATAGTTAGTGATATTGGCATGGGTTAACATCACACCCTTGGGCAGGCCAGTGGATCCAGAAGTGTAAATCAGATAACACAGATTCTCAGGGGAGATATCTGGTTCCAGGTTCTCTTCATCCCTACTTTCCAGTGGGTTCTCTTCACCTTCTAGTAATTCATCCACACTGATAGTCTGGAGTAAATCAATGGTGTTTACATGATGGTCAGTGATAATGTACCGGGCACTGCTATCGTTAAGGACGTGTTTCACCCTATCATCAGGATATTCTGGGTCAACAGGTATGAAGGCACAGCCCGCCTTAACAATACCGAACATGGTGGCGATGAGTCGGCTGTCACGTTTCAGGATGAACATAACCCGGTCTTCCGCATCCACACCCCTCTTAACCAGGCTGTGGGCTATGCGATTGGCCATCTGGTTGAGTTCATGGTAAGTGTACTCCCCATCCGCGGCAATCAGGGCCACTTTATCCGGGTTTTTCTGGACCTGTTTTTCAAATAATTTATTCACCAGTGGCTCGGGCACTGGTTTCATCTGGAAGCCTTCCCCAGTATCAACATCAGACACCATGGAAATATCACTTAATAAAACAGCCGGATCCTTCATCATCTTGTTTAATATTAATTCCAGACTTTTCACAAAGGTCTCCATGAGATCACTAGAATAAAGGGCGTCATTGTACTGGCTGAAGAGGTAGAAACGGGATCCAGTGTCGGTTACATTAACACTGGCCTTGAATTTCAGTGCCTCGTATTCCAGACTTTCCCTCTCCAGGTTCTGTCCATTTATGTCTATTTCCTCGATGATCTTCCCATGATAGGCGTAGAGGAATTCAGGGAATATGTCATACTTGTCTGAAATCCGGGTAAAGGGGTACACCTCATATTTCAGGACATCCAGCCAGGTGTTCTCCACCTGGCTAAAAAATTCAGTGACACTGGAGCTGCTGTCAATGTTCATGGTAATGGGCAGGGTTTTAACCATCATGGCCACTGTCTTCTGGAACAATGGATTGCTACGGCCATTGGAGATGGTGGATATCAGGATATCCCGGTTGTAAACAAATTTGCTTAAAGTAAAGAGGGTGGCTGCTAAAAAAAGGTTATTAGGCGTAATGGAATTTTCCCTACAGAAATTTTCCACCTGTTTTTTATCTAAAGACACGCCTACCTCACCTAAGTTTCCCTCTTCTTCTGTTCCATTGAGATCAGGTGAGATGACGGTGGCACTGTCAAATTCCGCCACTTTACCTTCAAAGTAATCCCTGGCCTGGCTATAGATATCGCTTTTTTCCAGGTCCTGTTCCTCTAAACTCAGATCATAGCCATCATAATCCTCATCCTCCACCACCCGTCCATCATAGATAGCTCCCAGGTCATTGAAGAGGAGGTTTAAAGATGTTCCATCCACCATCAGGTGGTGGAAGTCGGATAGGAGTATGGTCTCATCAGGGTGGCTGTAAATTTTAAAACGGAACAACGGACCCTCAAATAGGGAGAAGGGTTTTATGAAGTCATTTATTGCATCATCATCCACCCTGCCTTTGCCAACATCAATGTTAACCTGGAGGTCATCCCTTCGTTCCTGGTATATTTCACCATCCCTCATAATCAGACGCATTTTAAGGTAGGGATGTTTTTTGACAAGTTCCAGCAGGGATTTTTTCAGCCTATCCAGATTGATGTTTTTAAAGCGTACCAGCTTGGGCAGATTGTAGGTCAGTTTTTCCGGATTTTTAACACAGTCAAAGTACACACCCAGCTGGTTCTGGGTCAGGGGATAATATTTCCTTTGCGAGTATTCCTTCCGGTCAACTGCCTTTGAAGTTTCCACCTCCTTAGCTATCTTGCGTATGTTCCGGCTACGCATTATGCTGGTAACACTGACTTTAACCCCCAGTTTTTGGGAAATCTGGCTAACCAGTTTGAGAACAGATAGAGAAGTCAGACCCAACTGGAATAAGTCGGTTATCACCCCGAAGCTGGTGGTTTCCAGGATATCAGAACACATCTGGAAGAGATCATCCTCTAACTCCGTCTCCGGAGCTATTACTTCATCCAGCCTGTAATCCTCCTCATCAGGGTCTGGGAAGTTCCTGAGATCCGCCTTTCCATTGAAAGTAAGGGGGAACTGGTCCATTCTCACCAGGTAGGAGGGAACCATATACTGGGGTAATTTATCCAAAAGAAAATTCCTTAAAAGGCTAGTATCCACAGGACTCTTTTGGGTGAAGTAGGCGCAGAGGTGTTCAGTGCCGTGAACCTCCCTTACCAGTACAAAAACAGATTTAACACCATCATAACCTGCGATTGCATTCTCAATTTCACCCAGTTCGATCC
>JAHKLP010000111.1 GCA_020855015.1 Methanobacterium sp. | reverse complement strand
GATTCATTCATTCAGGATCTTGATTTTGAGCTCACGGGCTTTTTCGAGAATCATTTCTCTTTTTCTAAGTCCCACTGTAGAGCTGATCCTTCCGGCCTCTTTTTCTGGGTCCAGGTTTTCCAGGTCTTTGGTGTTGCACACCAGAACATCCCTGTATCCTGAGGGGTGTAATCCTTTGGTGGCATTTGGTGAGCAGTATCCAATGGTGGGCATGGCGGGTTTACGACCTTCATACCTTCTGGTTTTGCTGGTTTTGCCCCGGGCTTTCCTCCATTTTTCTCCCAGTTTTTTGTACCGGTGCCATTCCTGTCTTCTGAATTTTGGTTTCCTCATGTGGATCACTCCTTGTCCACCAGGTATATTCCATCCTGGAACACCCTTGGGTCTCTGCCCTTTATTTTGGTGGCTTGTTCGAGGTTGGCCATGGTCTGGCCCACGTCTTCCTTGTTCACACCGGTGATTACCACTTCATCTCCCTGAACCTTTACCTGTGCTGTGCCCACAACTTTGGCTGTGCGGGGGTAGCGTTCTCCCAGGAAGTTTTCAATGGTTACTTTATCCTTGGCTGCCTTGACAGTCATTGGAAAGTGAGCATAAACAATTTTCATTTTGTAGGTGAATCCTTCGGTTAATCCGTGGATCATGTTGCTGATGTGGGATTTTATGGTTCCCAGCATAGCTTTATCCTTCTTTTTTGGGAATCGAGTTTCTAAGACCACTAAACCGTCTTCCTGACGGAGGGAGATGTTTCCTGTTTTGAATTTGCGTTTGAGTTCTCCTTTGGGTCCAGTTACTGTCACTTCTTTGTCAATGGTGACCTCCACGCCTTCTGGGACGGGGATTTCTTCCCTTAGAACCACTGCTAAAGCCATTTTATCACCTTAATAAACGTATACCAGTAGTCTTCCACCAATCCCACGTTCTTTTGCTTCCTGGTGGGTCATTATACCTTCAGGAGTGGTAACAATCATTATCCCGAAGTTTTTTGATGGTAGGTATCGTTTTTCAAATTTTTCGAATTCATCGTTTTTCACGGCATGTCTAGGCTTTATCACACCGCACTTGTTGATATTTCCTTCTAGTTCCACAGTGAATTTGCCGGCTTTATCATCGTCCACGTATTCAAATTCACCAATGTAACCTTCTTTTTGCATTGTCCTCAGGACCTGCCCAATCATTTTGGATGCAGGAGTAACTGTGCATTTGTTGTTTCCCTGCAACTCATTGTTCCGCATGTTAGTGAGGGCGTTGGCCAGAGGATCCATAAGTGTCATCTTGTCACCTCTAATTATACTTTTTAAATCCTATTTTAGGGGCGAGTTCCCGGAAACATTGTCGGCAGAGCATGAGTCCATATCTCCTCACGAGAGCAGAGTGGTCTCCGCATCTTCTACATTTCCTGGATGCCTTTCCGTATTTTCTGGGCAAATATATCACCTATTCGTCGTCATCTGTATCCGATTTAATTATTATCTGGAAATTTTCCTTCATGTACTCCAGGGTTTCCTCAGGGGTAACCTGGTGTTTGTGAGGAATGTGCTTCCGCTGTATTTTCCTTCTTTTCAACCTGTAACCTGGTTTTTCAAAGGTTACATTTACGTTCATCCCGAATATTCCAATATCGGGGTCGTAGCGCATTCCAGGAATGTCAATATGTTCTGATATCCCAAAGGATAAGTTTCCCTGACGGTCAAACTGTCTAGGGCTGATTTTATTGTCAATTCCAGAAAGAATGAGTTTGATGGCATCCTGTGCCTTTTCACCACGTAGAGTGACTTTACAAGCGACGGGTTGTCCTTTTCTTATTCCAAATTCAGGGTTGGTTACCTTGGAAATGGTTCGCACAGGTTTCTGGTTGGTGATGGTCTGGATAAGCTTCTCTGCTCTTGCCAGTCTTTCACCACCCTCTCCAACTCCAATGTTAACAGTGGCTTTTGCGATTTTTACCTGCTGCATGGGATTCATCTAGTTTCCTCCCGGCAGTGTTATGACTGGTTTGTCTTTTCCCAGTACAAAAACGTAATCCTGCAGTGTTTGGAACGTTTTTTCATCAGTTTCCATTAGTATCGTGTTGGGCATGGAACTGCGGGTTATGTTAATTTCCTTCACTGTTCCTTTCTCACCAATGTGCTTACCACCAGTTATGAGTCCTATGGTTCCACTCTCAAATTTGATGTGGTCCTTGATTTCCTGTTCAGGTACCTTCAGCACTACCACGTCACCAGTTTTATAGTCTCCATCTGTGAGGAAGTTTCTACCGTCGTGGAGGTTTAACTGTGTTTTACCTCCTTTGATGGTGGTCTTATCCTCGATTCTGCATAGTTTGAAGTCAATGTTCTCCTTTTCTATTGGATGGAGAATCAGTCTTCCTCGTTCATCTGGCAGGACCCGGTAGGCTTTCTCGGCTTTGGGTATTTGGATAACATCCATGAACCCCACTGGGAATTTGAAATCCTTGCGAGTTCGACCGTCTACCAGGATTTCACCATTGTTGATGATGATTCTGGCTTCTCGGGCATTGTCTGCAATTTTGAGTATGTCACGAACTATGATCAGGAGTGGTAATGATCCTTCAATTGAGTGTGGTCCTGGACTGGGTTTCACTGTCCACGTAAACTCTTTGGAGTGGATGGGCCAGTGTTCTGGTGATTTGAACCTCTTTAAATGTTTTCTTGATCCCATTTTGGCCATTTTAATCCTTCCTCTCGATTATTTCGTTTCTTTCATCATCATCCATTTCCATTTCCACAATCATTAGATTGGAGGGATGTACTGGATGGTAAATTTGATTTCCGTCAGGTTTCTGAACACTCATACCTTCTATCATGAGCCGGTAGTGTTTGAGGTCCACCTTTTCCACTTTGCCTTCATGGTCTTTGAAGTCACCACGTAAGACTTTTACAGTGTCTCCTTTCCGGATGGGTAAGGAACGTCTTTTGTATTCTTCCCTTAATTCTGGGCTGAGGTTGACACTCATCATTTTATGACGGAGGTGTAATGGTGCCTGGTATTGGAATTTCCTCTGTTTTCTTGGTTGTTTGGACATCTAATCACCTACACAATAATGCTGGCAGCACTGCCCACAGAAGGCCATCGGTCCGCGGCTTCCTTAGCCACTGGTCCTCTGATTTCTGAGCCTTTCAAAACTCCTTCAGGAGATACGATTACTGCAGCGTTGTCCTCGAATTTTACTCTAAGCCCATCTGCCCGGCGGAATTCTTTCCTCTGCCTGACAACTACAGCGGTGGTGACTTCCCGGCGCATGTCCACGGTCCCTTTTTTAACAGTGATTACAACCATGTCTCCCACACCGGCGCTACCCAGTCTTCTGCGAACACCCTTGTATCCTTTGACTGATACTATTTCCACTTCACGGGCTCCGGTGTTATCCACACATTGTAGGCGGGCTCCGATGGGTAGTGATTTGCTGACTTTTGATGTGATGGCTTTCATTCTTTATCCCCTTTTACCTCCACCACTACGAAGTGCTTGGTCTTGGAAAGGGGGCGGCACTCCGCGATCTTGACTGCATCACCAATATTCACGTGAATACAGTCTGGTTTATGGGCGTTTATTTTTGATTTTCTCTTTTCGTATCGTTCGTATTTCCTTATGAATTTGTAAAAACTCCTTTCAACGGTTATGGTCCGTTCTGCCTTGTCACTGGTGACGATTCCTTCCAGGATCTGGCCACGTACAGGCAGGGTCCCATGGAAGGGGCAGTTTGGATCTTCACATTTTTCTTTGGGTTCGGTAACTTCAATACCAACCATAGTATCACCAATATTTCCTAAATCTCTTTTTTATCCTATCTTCAGGGCGAGAAACTATTATCTTGCCATCTATTTCTACTGTTACTCCCTCTGGAAGTGTGAAATGGAATGTTGTACTTCCTTTGGGTATGATTTTTTCTTTACCTTCACCATCTTCTATGGTGATGGTTTTTTTGGTTTCGTTAACCACTTTTCCTTTTATTCCCTCTAAATCTCCATTTGAACTGCGGATGATCTTAACTTCCAGCCCCACCAGTTCATGTCTCATGATGTTTTGTGGAGTGATCATACTATCAGTGAATGGATGGGTTTGTAAACCCCCTGATGACCAGTTCATAATGGTTCAGGTGGTTTGAAGGCCTAGTGATTGATTAATTAGCCTCTCTAAGTTTGAACTAACCGGTGGTTAACATTAAACCGGTGAATTTGACTGATAATGTCCTATAGGCATAGGAAGGTATCAGCCGTGAATGTCAGGTTTAACCCATTAATCTAACGAATCTGGATGTCTTCTGAAGAAAAGCCCATATCGGCTAGAACTTCTTTGACCCTCCTCTTATGGTCTCCTTGCAGTTCGATCTGGCCTTTTTTAGCCGTTCCCCCGCAGGCACATCTGTTTTTCAGTTCTTTGGTGAGATCTTTGATGTCAATATCGTGTTCATCTATTCCCTCCACGATTGTCATCAGTTTTCCGAATCTTCTTCTCACCGTATAGACTTTTACACTCTGTATCTCACGTGCAATTTCTTCACAGACACAAAGTTCCTCTGGTAGACCACAAACATCGCAGACTTTCATCGATTTTAGTTCTCCTTATTTTTTTCGTTAATTATGGTTTTGACACGTGCTATGGTTCTTTTAAGTTCCTTGATTTTACCTGGGTTTTCGTAAATTCCCGCGGCTGCACTCTTGGAAATGTTGCTGGCATACTCTGCCTGAAGTTCCTCCAATTTTTTCTGGATTTCCTCCATTCCCATTTCACGTATCTCTTTGCTCCTTAATATAACCATATTGATACATCCTTTTATAATTTGTGATGATTTCAAGGGATTAAAATCCTATCAGGATATTTCCACCTTTTACTCAGTTTTGGAAGCTTTTTCTTCTGGAGAAGCTTTTTCTTCTTCTTCCTCGTCTTCTTTCTTGGCTGCCTTCTTGGTCTTAGAAGTTTTAGATTTTGCTTTAGAAGCTTTTTCTTCTTCTTCCTCGTCTTCTTTCTTGGCTGCCTTCTTGGTCTTGGTAGTTTTAGCTTTAGCCTTGGAAGCTTTTTCTTTAACTTCTTCTACTTTCTCAGAAGCCTTTTCTTCTACTTCCTT
>JAHKLP010000099.1 GCA_020855015.1 Methanobacterium sp. | reverse complement strand
ATTAATAGAATCCAATGCTCAGGGGCTGGTGGTGGGCCTTAGCGGTGGGTTGGATTCATCAGTCACCGCCAAACTATGCACAGAAGTGGTGAACACTCACAAAATATTAGGTTTGATAATGCCCAGCCAGAGCACCAATAACGAGGACATAAACGATGCCATAAGTTTGGCTGATTCACTGGGGATAAAACACAAAACTATACATATAGATCCCTTAATTGAATTAGTACTCGGTGTTTGCACCCGTTCTCCAGATGATGAGAAATATAAAATGGCCTCTGCAAATCTTAAGGCGCGTATGAGAATGTTAATTCTTTATTTCCATGCTAATGCTATGAATCGTTTGGTGGTAGGCACTGGTAATAGGACAGAACTTTTGGTAGGGTATTTCACTAAGTATGGTGATGGTGGAGTAGATATACTTCCCATTGGTGCATTGTATAAAACGGATGTTCGAAGGGTGGCAAAGCATCTCAAGATTCCTGAAAACATTATAAATAAAGATCCCACTGCAGGTTTATGGCCTGGCCAGACAGATGAGGATGACCTGGGAATAAAATATCCAATCTTAGATGAGATCCTGTACTTAATAACTGAAAAAGGAATGGAAGAAGAAGAAATATCTAAAAAACTTCGGATAAGTCTTGATGAAGTGGTAAAGGTTAAACTGATGGTGATGTCAGCCGAACACAAACTAAAAATGCCGCCTATGCCACCTATTGTTAGATAATACCTAGTTTGGTATATAATGAGAGCATGGTTTTTACAATATGATGAGAGAATGAGAGCTAATGTATTCTATTGTATATATTACCACTTCTGGAGTAGAAGAGGCTAAGAAAATCGCAAAAAACCTTTTGGAAGAAAAGATCATTGCATGTGCTAATATAATTCCTGAGATGGAATCCATTTATTGGTGGGAGGGAGATCTGGAGGAGGATGTTGAGTCAGTCCTCTTAGTCAAGACCAATTCCCAATTAGTGGATAAAGTTATAGATAGGGTTAGAGAAATTCACAGCTACCAAACACCATGTGCACTGGAAATCCAGATAAAAAAGGGATCAAAAGAGTACCTGGATTGGTTGGAAAATGCTCTAAAATGACCAATGATCATTTTATCAATTAATAAACTTTTAGTTAACCCTTATTAACTGATAGTTTAATTTTACCATATCAAACTGCAAGTATGGCGGTGATTTATTGACAGACAGTAAAATAGAGTCTAAATGGCAGAAAAGATGGCAGGAAGAAAAATTATTTCAATCTAATCCTGATAACCGAGAAAAACTATTCCTAACAGTGGCCTACCCCTACCCCAGCGGAGCAATGCACGTGGGGCACGGCCGAACCTATACTGTACCTGATGTTTACGCCCGGTATAAACGTATGCAGGGTTATAATGTATTATTCCCAATGGGATGGCACGTTACAGGGGCACCAGTAATAGGCATAGCCAAACGTATTGGCAGAAGAGACCCATGGACGCTTGACATCTATCAGAATGTGCATAAAGTCCCTCAAGATGAGCTTGAAAAGTTTACAGACCCTCATTATATTGTGAAATACTTCAGTGAAGAGTATCGAAATGTTATGACCCAGCTCGGTTACTCCATTGACTGGAGACGAGAATTCACCACCATAGACCCCCATTACCAGAAGTTCATAACCTGGCAGTTCGAAAAACTCAACCAAAAAGGGCTGGTGAGAAGAGGGGCGCACCCAGTTAAATACTGTCCTGACGATGAAAATCCAGTGGGAGATCATGACCTTCTGGAAGGTGAAGGAGTGGCCATCAACGAATTAACTCTTATCAAATTTAAAATCGGGAAAAACTATATGGTTGCTGCCACATTCCGTCCGGAAACCCTATTCGGAGCCACCAACATCTGGATAAATCCTGATGAAGAATATGTTAAGGTTAAAATGGATGAAGAGGAATGGATCATCAGCAATAAAGCCTACCATAATCTATTGAATCAGAAAAATAACCTTGAACTGGTGCAGGATATCGATGCTCCTTCCCTGATTGGTCAGTACGCAGAAAACCCAGTTACAGGGAAAAAACACATAATTTTGCCAGCATCATTCGTTGATCCAGATTATGCTACTGGTGTTGTATATTCAGTACCAGCACACGCTCCAGCTGATTACATAGCATTGTTAGACCTTAAAAAGGATTCTGAAACTTTAGAACAGTACAATATAAAGGATGAAGTTGAAACTATAAAGCCGATAGGACTAATAAGTCTAAAAGGATTTGGAGAACACCCTGCTGCTGAGATGGTCGAGAAAATGGGTGTTAAAGATCAAAATGATCCTAAACTCAAAGAAGCCACCAATGAAATGTACAAATTGGAACATGCCAAGGGAGTCATGGAGAAACATATAACCGATTATGCAGGTTTAAAAGTACCACAGGCCAGAGACGCAATTAAAGAACATCTCCTCGAAACGGATAAGGGAGATATAATGCATGAATTTGCAGAAAAACCGGTGATCTGTCGTTGTGGAACTGAATGTGTGGTTAAAATCCTGGACAACCAGTGGTTCCTTAAATACTCCGATGAAGAATGGACCCAGAAAACCCTAAAATGCCTGGAGAGCATGAACACTGTACCTGGGGAGATCAGATCCAACTTTAAATATTATCTTAACTGGTTGCATGACTGGGCATGCGCCCGGCGAATAGGCCTGGGAACTCCCTTGCCCTGGGATCCCCAATGGCTAATTGAGCCACTCAGTGACTCTACTATTTACATGGGTTATTACACCATCGCCCCTTATCTGAAGGATATTGATCCAGAAGAAATGGACGAAGAATTCCTGGATCACATTTTCCTGGATAAGAAAACCAGCAAAACAAACATTCCTCCTGGAATGAAGGAAGAATTTAACTACTGGTACCCCCTTGATTGGAGACTATCTGCCAAGGATCTTGTGGGAAACCACCTCTCATTCCACCTATTCCATCATTCCGCCATCTATCCTCATGAAAAGTGGCCTCAAGGTGTGGTAGTATTTGGTATGGGGCTAATGGAAGGACATAAAATGTCCTCTTCCAAGGGAAACATCGTACTACTAGAAGATGCCATAAAAATTCACGGAGCAGATGTAGTCCGGCTGTTCCTCATGTCCTCAGCCGAACCATGGCAGGATTTTGACTGGAGGGAAAAAGAAGTTATAGGGACCAAAAAACGTTTAGAATGGTTCATGGGATTCGCGGAGATGGTAGATGAACTTCACGGCTCACAGATACAGCTAAACGACTGTATTGAAGCTCCTGATGTGAGCAAATCCATTAACTCCTGGATGATCAGCCAAGTAAATCAACGAGTCCGTGACGCCACCCATGCTCTGGAAGGATTCCAAACCAGAAAAGCACTCCAAGAAGCGTTATTCTTACTTAAAAAGGATATAGACCACTATCTGCACCGGGTGGATCATGAACTCAAGGAAGGAAATGGTAAAGAGGAGATAAATCAGGTATTGGCCTATGTCCTGGGAATATGGATTCGTTTGATGGCACCTTTCACGCCTCACGCCTGTGAAGAGCTGTGGGACAGACACGGTGGACGAGGATTTGCATCGGAAGCACCCTGGCCAGAACATGATATGGATTTAATTGATGAGAAGGTTCACAAGAGTGAAGAAATCATACAGGGACTAGTGGATGATATCAGGGAGATTGAAAAGATTACAAAAACCAGTCCTGAAAAAATTCATGCATACCTCGCACCTCAATGGAAATGGAAAGTATTCGAAATTGCCCGGGAAGTTGGAAAACCAGATATTGGCAGGATAATGGGGCAGGCTATTAAAGAGAACATCCACGATGATAAGAAGGAATTGGCTGGATACGCTCAGAAAATTGCCCGTGAAATGACCAAGATACATTATGTCGGCCATGTGGATGAAAAACAGATCCTAGATGATGCAGTGGATTACATTGCTCGTGAAACCGGTGCAGAGGTTATAATATATCAGGAACCAACTTATGATCCTAAAAACAAGGCCAGAAATGCTTTGCCCTATAAGCCCGCACTTTATATCGAATAGATGTTTTTTTAAGGATTTATCCATTCAATTGATGGTCCTGATATTACTATTTTTTATTTTAGGGATAAAATGAAAATCGTACTTATGAATGACAGCCATTTGGAGGAGATTATTGAAATCGATTTTATGGTTTTTGAAAGGGAGGAACCAAGAACGGTTTCAAATCTTAAAGGACTACGGGAAAAAGATCCTGAAGGGTGTTATGTGCTGTTAGAAGATGATGTTCTGGTCGGTTACTCATTTGCCAAAACTATGGGGCAAGAGGGTTTTTTAGGTCCCTTAGGCCTTCACCCATCACATCATGGTCAGGGATGGGGTAAAAAACTCATTAAACATAGTTTAGATTATCTTAAACGTCAATGCAAGGTTATTGGATTGGAGGTGCGTCCAGATATTGGAGATAACGTTGGGCTGTACCATAAACTTGGATTTCATTCTTCATACCCCTCATTGATTCTAGAAGTTCCCAAGATGTTCCAATGCAATAAAGAAATATCCTCACCAAATGCATCTGAGAATGAATCAAAAAGTTATGATCTGGAACTATTCTCCGAATTGTCTGCAGATAGAAAAAAACTATTTTTAAATAAAATTGAAATCTGGACAAAGCAGAATTTAAGTGGATTAAGTTTTAAGAACGATCTAGATTTGATTAATCATGGTGGGGGAGATATTATCATTATAAGTCAAGATAATGGGCTATTGGGGGTTTTTGCCCATTATCCGGTTGTTTTTCCTCAGTTATGGGGGGTTATAAAGGCAGATAATTGCCAGAAAGAGATTTTGATGGCAGGGTTGAATTTTTATCGTGAGAATAATCCTCAAAGTGAGTTTTTAATTAGTGTAAACTCCCGATATAATGATTTAGTTGATCTACTCATTGAAGGGGGGTGTAAAGTAATAAAAAGTGTGAATAGAATGCTTTTAGATGGTTTTGAGGGTGAATATAATGAAAAGAGCACTGATTTTGTAATGCGTGCCTGGCATGCTTAAAATTTTTTCGGAGTTTAGGAAGGGCATTATTAAAAAAATGGCTTATTTATGACTAATTATTTTATTTTGAAGAATTCCAATTCCCTCAATATTCACTTCAGCCACATCACCAACGTGCATGGGTCCCACACCTGGAGGAGTGCCAGTAGCAATCACATCACCTGCTTTTAGGGTCATGATGTGGGATATAAAGCTTATCAATTCTTCAACCGGAAAAATCATGTTTTTAGTGTTGGAATTTTGCTTGACTGCGCCGTTAACTTTCATGCTGATCTTCTGATTAGATGGATCCGTATCAGTCTCTATCCAAGGTCCCAAAGGGCAGAAAGTGTCAAAACTCTTTGCACGAGTCCACTGGCCATCTTTTTGCTGCAAATCACGGGCAGTAACATCGTTAAGAGCAGTATAACCTGCAACAAAATCTAATGCATCCTCAAGATCAACAAAACGAGCTTCACGTCCAATAACCACGGCCAGTTCTGCTTCATAGTCCACCTGTTGAGAATGATATGGATATATGATACTGTCCCTATGGCCAATTATAGTGGTTGAGGGTTTTATAAACAGTACAGGTTCATCAGGTAGGTCCATGTTCAGTTCTTCGGCGTGGTCACGATAATTCAAACCTACACATACCACTTTGCTTGGCTGGACTGGTGGAAGAATCTTTATTTCTTCCAGAGAGTGGAAATCCTTTCTTTTAAGATCATCAAGGGGTGATTGTGCTGCTTCTAAGATAGAATGCCTTATTTCAACCATTCCGCCGTTGATAATCACTCCGGTTTTCTCTACACCCTCTTTTTTAAATCTCAGAAGTTTCATTTATCCCACCCTCGCCAATTGGCTTATAAATCTGTTAATCATTGTTTAAATGATTCTTTCAATGGGAACCACCAGAATATCCCTGGCTCCAATCTTTTTCAAACGATTAACTACCTGAAATACTTCATGCTCATTTACCACCGCGTGAACTGCCACCACACCATTATCAGAGAGCACTTGGGAGACTGTGGGTCCGGTCATCCCAGGCATGGCACGTTTAACTTCAACCAGGACTTCCTCATCCACATTCATCATCACCAATTTTTTCCCCTCAGCATCGAGAACACCCTTTATCCCAACACGGATTTCTTCCATTTTTTCATTTTTCTCCTTATAACTCACAGGGTTAGCTATAAGATGTACAGAACTTTCTAAAATGGTGTCTACCATCTGTAGATGATTCATTTTAAGAGTTGTTCCAGTGCTGGTCAGATCGGCTATAAGATCTGAAACTCCAATAAAAGGGGCTATTTCTGTTGAACCACTGAGCTGGACTATTTTAACTGGTATTCCTTTACTTTCAAGATATTTTCTTGTGAGGTGGGGGAATTCAGTGGCCACAATAGAATCCTTTTTAATATCTGAGAGTTTTTTAATGTCTGATTCTTCAGGAGCAGCCAGTACTAATCTTGATTTTCCGAAATTCAGATCTTCCAGGATCTTTACATTAGCTTCTTTCTCTTCAATCAAATCCAGGCCGGTCATTCCCAGGTCAGCAGCACCATCGGCAACGAATTCAGGAATATCCGCGGCACGAGTGAACATAACACTAATTTGGTTATCATAGGTATCCGAAAAAAGTTTACGATTAACTGTGTCCTTCAATCCGATCCCTGCCTTGGATAGGAGCTCCACAGCAGGGTCACTTATCCTTCCCTTGGATGGAAGGGCTATTTTTATTCCCATTAAAAAATCCTCCTGAACTCATGTTAAATTAAAAACTTTAAGTGAGTGCATATAAATTTATTAGTTGCATTAAAACATTAAAGTGTAAAAGATGATTTGTGTAATCTGTGGTGTAAAGTGTTAACAACTAGATTCACAGAGTCTAATGCACATATTTAATGTTATTTTCCCCAATCTTATATAGATAGGTGGTCCAATGGAAACCCAGACTATTCTCATAAAAAACAGTACCATCATTGGTGAAGATGTTCGAAGAGGATCAGTACTTATCGAAGACGATAAAATCGTTGACATAACGCGTAAAGGTTCAACCGGTGCAGATGAAGTTATCGATGCTGAGGGTAAGGTTTTAATCCCAGGCCTAGTGAACACTCACACCCATCTTTCCATGAGCCTCATGAGGGGCCTGGCTGATGATTTACCCCTAGATATATGGTTAAATGATCATATATGGCCAGTGGAAGCACATCTAGAGGGAGAACACTGCTATGTTGGTGCCCTTCTGTCTGCACTGGAGATGATCAAATCAGGAACTACAACCTGTAATGACATGTATTTCTTTATGGATGAAGTTGCCCAGGCCATTGATGAATCTGGGATCAGGGGACTTCTATGTCATGGGATGATAGACTTATTTGATGAGGATAAAAGGAAGGAAGAATACAAGGAAACCCTGCGCATCATAGAAAAATGTCATAACACTGCTGATGGAAGAATCCAAGTAACACTGGGGCCTCACACTCCTTACACATGTTCAACTGAACTTTTAAACTGGGTTCGGGAAACAGCCGACGAAAAAGGGCTTAAAATTCATATTCATGTTTCAGAAACTGAGAAAGAAGTTGAAGACAGTTTAAATGATCGTAAAAAAAGACCTTTTGAGTATTTAGAGGATATTAATTTTTTAGGCCCAGATGTTATAGCAGCCCACTCGGTCTGGTTGTCTGGTGCTGAGATAGCTTTAATTAAAGATAACAACGTTAAGATATCCCATAATCCATTGAGTAACATGAAATTAGCATCAGGAATATCGCCAGTTTCAGATATGCTGGCTAATGATGTATGTGTGTCTCTGGGAACTGATGGAGTTGCATCTAACAACAATCTGGATCTCTTCCAGGAGATGAAAACAGCCAGCCTACTTCAAAAAGTGCGCACTCTAGATCCAACGGTTCTCCCTGCAAATAAAATGCTTGAAATGGCCACCATAAATGGTGCAACTGCTCTGGGTATGGAAGAAGAGATAGGGACAATTGAAGTTGGGAAGAAAGCCGATTTAATCCTGGTGGACATGAAAAAGCCCCATCTGTCCCCTTATCGAAATCCTATCTCTCATCTGGCCTACTCGGCAGAAGGATCCGATGTGAGCACCGTCATATGTGATGGTGAGGTTTTAATGCGCGAACGGGAAGTTCTGATCATGGATGAGGCTGAAGTGATTGAGATGGCTGAAAACGCAGCAGAAGACCTGATTTCAAAGTCTTAACATTTAAAAGCCAAATATGGCGAAATTAGTTCCTAAATACAAAAAAGGGGATAATATTATCTTAATAATGTGATTTTTAGCAAGGTGATTTATAATGGCTCATAACGGAATTTTAACACTTTTTGACATTGATGGAACTTTGGTCCGCGGAGCCCGTTGTCATTACATGGCATTTGTACACGCGGTAAGTAAGTTCTATGGTATGGAAGAGGATATCAGTGGCATAAACTATGCCGGGAAAACTGACCCTCAAATACTTCGAGAAGTCCTGGAACTGGGTGGAGTGCCTGAAAAACTTATTAATGAAAATTTCCAGGATTGTCTGGATTACATGATTCAAGACTATACTGCCAATGTTCATCGGGAGAATGTTATGGCATTAAGTGGCGTAAATAAACTTTTAGATAAATTAAAAAACAATAATGTGTTGTTAGGACTTACAACAGGCAATTTAGAACCAATAGCATATGCTAAACTTGAAAGAGCTGGCATTGATGATTATTTTTCCTTCGGAGGTTTTGGAAGTGATAGTCCTAAAAGGCCCTGTCTGGTGGAAAAGGCCCTTGAACGTGCCCGCAAACTACATGGATACCAAGGTGATCAGATATTTGTTATTGGAGATACTCCTCGTGATGTGGAAGCAGCGAAACCATTTAATCTTTCCACTATTGCTGTGGCTACAGGCAGTTATTCAACCCAAGAACTTGAAAAAACCGGAGCAGATCATGTTCTGGAAAGTTTAACTGACACTGATACCGTAATGAAAATAATCAATAAAAACTAATTCAGAGCCACTTATAATGTTTCTTGCGATATGAAGTCCATTTTTCAGGGCCATACTCCCTGATAAGATCTAAATTATCTTCAATAAAATGGAATTGCTTAAGTTTTCCAAGTAAATTGCAGTTTTTATAGTCTGAGCATTCCCAGCAACCATCATATTTCTTCTTTTCAACACATTCTCTAATTTCACAATCCTTTTTACACCCACCTTGCGTGCATAGTGCTTTGCATTCTAATTTCCCAAGTTCTCCCAACATTTCTTCAAATTGAGGATAATTTTTATAGAGAAGATTGCTTTCAGATTTCAGTTCTGCATATTTTTTAAACTTTAACTCTTTTAAAAGATGGTCTAACTCGTAAATAAGTTGGAATAATCTCTGATTACTGGGAATACAATCCTTACAGTAGAGGCCACAGTAGGCGGTGTATTTTTTATCTTCCATTTAATCAAATCCATCATTTATTCCTTTAAAGCCCCTTAAGAAGTCTTTAGTTCCATATGTTGGTAATGGAGATTATATTAAAATATACTAAATTTCAATATCCAATAAATTGGTAATTTTTTTCTTTAGTTCCATAAATTCGGGGTTGGTTCGGTTACGAATCCTCGGTAACTTAATATTAAAAGTTTTCAGTATTTTCCCAGGGTTTCGACTAAGAACGACCACTCGATCAGCCAGAAAAACAGCTTCGTCCACATTGTGGGTAACAAAAATCACAGTTTTTTGTTCGTCTCCCCATATTCTCACTAGTTCTTCCTGTAACTTGTGCCGGGTATTCACATCAAGCGCAGAGAATGGTTCATCCATTAAAAGCACATTAGGGTTGTTAACCAAGGAACGGGCGATTGCTACCCTTTGCTTCATACCTCCAGATAATTCCCGTGGGTAACTCTTCTCGTACTGGGATAAACCCACCATTTTCAAATATTCCCTGGCTTTATGGTATATTTCTTCTTTGTTAAGTCCCTCAACCTCTAATCCGAAGGCAACATTATCCAGAACATCACGCCAGGGGAATAAAGAGTATTGTTGGAAGACGTAACCCCTTTCTCGACTGGGGCCTGATATCTCATTGCCACTCTCCATAATCTGGCCACTGGTAGGGAAGTCCAGGCCAGCAATCATCCGGAGTAGAGTGGTTTTACCACAACCGGATGGGCCCACTATACACAGGAATTCTCCTTTATTCACATTTAAGCTAATGTTTTCGAGGATTGTCTTTTCTTCCTCTTCATGGGTAAACCTTTTTTCCACATTTTCCAGGTTTATCACCAGCTCACCTCCTTTTCTACTCTGCTAAAGAGGTAATCAGCACTTAACCCGATAATTCCGATGATTAACATTCCAACTATGGCACTACCAGTGTCTAACATGCTTGTTGACGTGAAGATAAGATATCCAAGGCCACTGTTTGATCCGATCATCTCTGCAGCCACGGTACACATTAATCCAACGCCCACACCAACTTTCAACCCAGTGATAATGCTGGGTAAGGAGGCAGGAATCACCACTTTCCGCAGTGCCTGGCTGGGACTAGCCCCTAGGGTGTAAGAAGATTCTAATAAGACTTTATCCACTCTTTTAACTCCATCCATGGTGTTTATGAGGATGGGGAAAACACTGCCCACAAATATGATGAAAATTGCTGATTCCAGTCCCACACCAAACCATAAAATTGCAAATGGTATCCATGCTATGGGGGGAATGGGCCGGAGAATACCCATTAACAGGCTTGAAAGATCTTTAAAGGTCTTTGACCAGCCCATAAGAATTCCTAAAGGGATGCCTATCAATGCTGAAACTGCCAAACCCAAAACAACTCTCATCAATGTCAGACTTGTATCTGAAAATAACTGACCATTCATTAAAAGTGATTCAAAAGACTCAAAGACCTCAGATGGGCTGGGAAGAAAATAGGAAGGTATGAGTCCGGTGAAAGTGGTTAGGATTGCCCAGACCACAATCACGGAAACCGGTAATATAAGTGATATGATTATTTTTCTCATGAGAAACACCAGACATTTAACCTAAAAATTCAGTGTTGAATATATCATCAGATGTAAGGCTTTTATTCAAATATCCCATTTGGTTTTCAATTTTAACTAATTCTAGAACTTTATCTTGGAACGACTTATCTATTCTTGAAACAAATATAATGTGCTGTAATGATAGGTGCTCTACATCGAGGTTGGTGGTCAACTCCTGATTAAGAATGTTCGCAGTCTCATTCGGATGATTATTTACGTATTTAGTGGTGTTATCATGGATTTCAAGGAATTTATCCAATTTTTCAGGGTGATTTTCAATGTATTCTTCTCTGGTGATTATCACACAGCAGGGATGGTCTTTAATAATGTCTTCTGAGTAGATCAACACTTCCCCTATATTTTGGTAGGGCGCCATGGACACGAATGGTTCGTAAGAGATGTATGCATCAACTTTACGAGCTGCAAGGGATGAGGGAATATTAAAAACATTCATTGATATTATATTCACATCTTTTAGGGTTATATTATATTTTTCGAGTTCATATTGCAATAAAACCTGTTGAATAGAGCTTACACCTGGACTGGCTATGTTTTTACCAATTAAATCAGCAGGACTGGTGATAGTAGAGTTTGGTTGAACTACAATTCCACTACCTTCCAGGTTAACAGCTCCCACTACCTTGATGGGGACTCCTTTACTTATTCCCTGCATGGTGGGGGTTATCCCAACATATCCAATATCCAAATCTCCGCTGGCCACAGCATCTACAATGTTAGATCCGGCGCTTATTTGAACAGTTTGAACGTTTAAACCATTTTTTTCATACAATTTATTGTGTTTAGCCACCAGAAGCGCTGCACTGTGATCGGTTGGTAGGTATCCTACTTTAATCACATCAGAGTTCTCTGGGATAACAAGGGTGAAAATTGCCACAGCTAACAGTAAAAAAAGGACAAATAATATTAGGATAATGCTATATTTCTTCATAAATCTCACAATAATGGTTTATTGCCATTATTTCTGATATTATTGATATATATTATTATGATCTATTTTTCAATTCAAATTTCGAGATAAATGGTTTTTTAATTCTGGTTTATCGCTTTTCAATCCATTATATTGTGGGCAAAGTAAATTATCAGTAATTATAATTAATCTGGAATCTATATTTAATTAGGCAAATAATAAATACATGCAATGTTTATTAACAGTTAAACTTAATTAGGGGGATTTAGATGACCTACTTCCGGGAAGAAATGGAAACAATGCCTCGAGATGAGTTAGATGCCATGGTGGATGAGCGCATCAGTTATACAGTTAATTATGCTGCTGAAAACTCTCTTTTTTACCGTAAATGGTTTAAGGAGAATAAAATTAATCCTTCTGATATTCGTGAACATGATGATCTTAGGGAATTGCCAATTATTTCTGGAAAAACAGTTCGTGAAAAGCAGCCTCCTGAGACTGATGATTTTGAGTTTAAATGCATCGACTGGAATGATGTTTTCACCATTCACGAAACCAGTGGGACCAGTGGAACTCCCAAATCATTCTTTTTAACCTGGGAAGATTGGAACCGATATGCTGAGAAATATGCTAGGTCATTTGTTAGTCAGAATTTCGGTCCAGGGGATAAAGTGGTGGTGTGTGCTTCATATGGTATGAATGTTGGAGCCAATACCATGACTCTTGCCGCCCAAAAAATAGGAATGGCCATAATACCTATGGGTAAATGTACGTTTCCTGTGCGTATTATGAAAAACTACCAGCCTACCGGAATTGTGGGGAGTGTTTTTAAGCTTATCCGTCTGGCCCGACGAATGGAAAAGGAGGGTATAAATCCCAAGGAATCTAGCATAAAACGGCTCATTGCGGGTGGTGAGAGTTTCGCTGAGGAATCAAGGGCCTATGTTGAAAAATTATGGGGAGTACCTGTTTACAACACTTATGGAAGTACTGAGGGTACCATGTGTGGGGAGTGCCATGAAAAGGTTGGTTTGCACGTCCCTGAGGATATGGTGCATTTGGATGTTTACGACCCTCAACTGGAGGGTTTTGTGCCAGAAGGGGAGTGTGGAAGGATAGTTTTAACCACATTACTTCCTCCGGGCGGTAAAACTGGTACTTTACTTCTAAATTATGACACAGAGGATACCACCGTAGTGGTAAGTCGGGATAAATGTTCCTGTGGCCGCACCCATATGCGTATTCTCAATCCAGAAAGAGAGGCTGAAACAGTATGGGTAATGGGAGCTCCATTTAACCGGGTTGACATTGAAAAAGGTGTTTTTCAGGAGGAAAACATGGATTATTTAACTGGTGAGTATGAGGCATTCCTCTATGGTGATGAGGAGGAAGTTACACTCAGGGTGAGTATGGAATGTCATGATACCAAAAACTGCCACCACGAACCAGTTCAGGAGAACTTCTTAAAATCTTTCCTCCAGTACAAACCCACCCTATCTGAAGCACACCAGGATGGTAGTTTTAATATCCACTTCAATTTTACTGGACCTGGGGGTCTTGAATTTTATAAGATCAGGGGCCGACCCAAACGTTTAGTTGATCGTCGGTGAGAGAATAATGGATGAAATATTGAATCCATTTTTTCTTTAAATTTATTTTGATTTTCCATCCACTTTTTGGTCAAGATAAACTGTTGACATATGTAGTTGTATTTTAAAACCTTTAAAAAAAGCAAAAATTTCATTCTAAATCATTTATTGGGACTTTGAACTTCTAAAATCTGTATAGAATTAGTAGGACAGTTCGTCTGACAATCCAAACACCCGCAACATCCCTCACTATCTATCTGACATTTTAGATCGACTACCGAAATGTTATCCATCAGGCAAACATCCACGCAAACACCACAACCAATACAAGTATCTCCCACAACTGCCCGAAATTTTTGTTCAACCAGGATTCCCACGATAGTACGAGTATTATCAACATCACCAGTTAGGGAGTAGGTTAAATATAAGAAATCATGGTTGCAGCAACTGGTAATTGATTCTGCGACTTCAATTGAGCTCCATGAAAGATTTCTGCCGTTTAAATAATGAGAAACTGTGGAACGATCCATTCCGAGCTTTTTAGCAATATCTTTCTGGAAATAGCCCTGTTCTCTGAGCTTCACCGCTGCTAAGTACTTTAATCCAGATGCAATATGTTTCGGCATTCTCCCACCATGTGTAATAATTACACATTGTCTCTGTTTAATATTTATAGATTGCTACTGGCAAGCAACAGTCAGCCCTAAACACATAACCAAAAAAAGTTAGTATTTGGGCTAAAACATGAAAATCAATACTCTATAAATTTTATTAATCGTTAATGAAGTTAATAACACGGATTAGGCTTTAGAACAAGATTATCCACGCCTAAAATAAATTCTTTATTTTGTTCTTTAATATAATTATAGGGCTGGTTAGTAAATGATTCATATACAATGGCAGGCACGCCATGGTTGATCAGTGGAATGGTAGTGAATTCAGTGCTGCTCGGGTTAGGTGCAACAAAATAGGGAACACCATTAATAATATTGGTTATGTTATGGGCTATGTCTAAAGAAGCACCTTCCTCTATAGGGGCAAACAGGAAAACTTTTTTAGAGTACTCTCCATCAGTCCCATGGACATCAATAGCTAAGTCGAATTTTTCCCTGGCAACATCAGGAACCACATACTTATTGGATAGTAATTGCCCATTCATACGACCAATGGAAAAATCATCACTATAACTTGTTACATTAATATAATAGAGGTAGTAACAGTTTTTAAAATCGGTTGATTTTTCTTTGACATTCTCCACAACAGCCTCGTGGGCGTAGTGTTCACGAGGATGTTGTCCCACAATATAAGCAACTTTAACCGGTGAAGTGGAGTTACCATAAGGACCTTCCTTCACCACAAAACCATAAGACTCATTCCCCAACACGTCTCTGGTGACTGGTTGTATGTAGGGAGTTTCTTCCACAGAATAAACGTTATATATGGGCATTATTACTATTAAAAATAGGCAAAAGGATGTAAAAACGCCTAAAATTAGCTTATGATGTTTATGGGTTTGTATTCTATGTTTGAATTTATCTATCAAACTCTTTAAAGCCTTGAACTTCGCCTTCAATGAACCGCCTCATTGACGAATTTCTATCCGAAAAACTATATAAATCATACTAGCCTTTCATGAAATTGAATTTAAAAGTGGTTAGTAAACTTTTTTAAAAATTCGTATTTCACTATTAATAGGATATCTGTTTGTTAAAAATAGATTAATGGTGAAATGGTAAATTAATGGTCTAAAGAGACACATTAATTCCATTTTCCTGAAGGTACTCTTTAACTTCTTTAACACTTAACAGCCGGTAATGGAAGACCGAAGCCGCCAATAGTATGGATGCACCGCCTTCTGTAACGGCTTCTTTAAAATCAGAAAGTTTTCCAGCACCACCAGATGCAATCACGGGTAAATCTACTGCACTTGAAATGGTTCGAGTGAATTCCAGGTCATAGCCATCCTGTGTTCCATCCCCATCCATACTGGTGGGCAATATAACTCCTGCACCAAGTTCCTGACATTTAGCAGCCCATTCGGCAGCGTCTATGCCTGTTGTTTTAGTGCCACCTGCCACTACCACTTCAAATCCTGAAGGCATGTCCTTGTTACGACAACCATCGATGGCCACTGTAATCCTTTCTTTCCCATATTCGTCTGATGCTTCCTGGATGAGGTCCGGATTTTTCACAACAGCACTGTTCATGGAAACATTATCTGCACCGGCATCCAAAGTCAGTTTAATATCCTCAAGATTGGAAATTCCACCCCCAACTGTGAGGGGAATCTCAATAACAGAGGATACATTTTCAACCCATTTCAGGCGAGTTTTACGGTTTTCAAGTGTGGCAGCAATGTCCAGCATGGCCAGTTCATCAGCACCTTCTTCCTGGTATAATGCTGCGCTTTCAACCGGGTCTCCGGCATCCTTTAAATCCACAAAATGAACCCCTTTCACTACACGACCATCTTTCATATCCAGACATGGCATAATTTTCACAGTTGACATAACTCAATCTCCTTTATTCCTATGCATATGGTTATTATCATAACAGTTCTATACAGTTCTATAATTACAGTTCTATAAAAAATCTACAGCACAAGCAAGAAATGTAATTTGATTGAATTAGTTTTGTATAAAAAACTACAATACAATGTGGTAAATCAGCATGTTAAACGCAGAAACATATTTAACTCCCCAGAAAGGGATCGGGGGGCAAATAAGAACTAAAAATGAAGATTTTTATGTGGAAGAAATTCCAATAACCAATCCGAGTGGGGAAGGGCCAAACACATGGCTTTGGATTGAGAAGGAAGGTCGAAACACATTAGATGTTGTTTTAGACATTGCTCGAGAGCTTGGAATAAATAGGAAACAGATGGGATTTGCTGGAATGAAGGATAAATCAGCTGTCACTAGGCAATGGATATGTGTAAGTAATAAAACTCCTGAAGAGTTACAGGAACTCGGAGACAAACTTCACCATGTAAAGATAATAGATGTAATTCCCAATCAGAAGAAATTACGAATAGGACAACTGGTTGGAAATAAGTTCCGGCTGATGATAAGGGAAGTGGAAGATCCAGACTCAGCAGTCCAAAGGGCAGAAGAAATCTTAGAACAGTTGAAAAAGAGAGGAGTGCCCAATTATTATGGGTATCAACGTTTTGGGAAGAACCGTCCCAACACTCACCTGGTGGGCAAAGCCCTAATCAAAGGAGGAGTGAAATCAGCCGTGGATCGTTACATCGGACACCCCTACGATACTGAACCAAGGCATATCCAGGAAGCGCGGATGTTGTATGAAGATGGTGAACTTGAAGAGGCCCTGGAGTCCATGCCCAGTGGTATGCGGTATGAGAAAATGATGTTGCGCATGCTCCTTAAAGAAAAGAAAAAGAAAGAAGAACTGGATGAAAAATCATATATACTGGCACTTAAAAGCCTACCCAAACCATTAAGCAGGATGTTTGTCCACGCATACCAATCATACCTGTTCAACCGTGCAGTAAGTGAGCGCACAAAACTGGGAATAGATCAATACATTGAAGGGGACATTCTAATTGACAATGAAGAACATCTTATCCACGAATTCGGCCTAGAAGAAATAGGTGAAAGGATAAAAGAATTCCAAGCCCACCCTTCAGCTCCCCTGTTCGGTAGTAAAGTGCCCCTTGCTGGTGGTAAACTGGGAGAAATGGAACAAAAGATACTGGAGGAAGAGGATCTTAAACTGAAAGATTTTATGGTGTCAAAAATGCCTAAACTGGGAAGTCATGGTATTCGCCGTTCAATCAGGTTCAAAATATGGGATGTTTCCGCTGAAAAAACTGAAGATGGAGTGATTGTAGGATTTTCCATTCCCAAGGGTTCTTACGCAACCAGTGTTTTAAGAGAGGTTATGAAGAAAGATGTATATTAGGTAGAGATTTCCCTATTTTACTTCTCACACGCTCTTACCAAACCCACATTAAAGATCATATTGATATGATCAGTTGCCCTCCATATTGGGGGGTGCCCCCTCATTTAAATTTTCAAAAAACACATTTCAATACATATTAAATTTTAAAACGTTTTTTAATTTCCTTTTTAGCTGTTTCTTCTATGATATTACCTTTTTTCTTTTTCTTACCTTTATTTTTACCCTGTTTTGCAGCTTCTTTCATAGCTTTTTTAGCCACTGAATCCAATAATCCCATTAAATCCCTCCATAGTCCTATTATTCTTCAGCATATGTTTCAGGATTTTCATCAAACTCTTTTTTACATCCTGGGGCACAGAAGTAGTACTTCTTACCCTTATATTCACTCACAAATTTAGCAGTCTTCTCATCAACATCCATTTTACATATTGGATCTACAGCCATGAATCTCACCCCCAGATATTCATATGTTCATTATTGGTCTAATGTTTTATCATTTTATTTGCAGGAGGCACATATCCCTTTAAAAGGAGTGATAAAGTCACAATAGTCACAGAAGATAGTGTCATTGCCAGTCCCGCATATTCCGGACGAAAAGTAATGCCAAAAGTGGGGTAAAGTAAGCCTGCGGCCACAGGTATTAGAATCATGTTGTAAGCAAACGCCCAGAAGAGATTCAGCTTGATACGCCCCATAACTTTCTTCGATAATTGCAGTCCAGCTACAGCATCCAAAAGGTTATCCTTAATAAGCACAATTTCACCACTTTCAATGGCCACATCAGTTCCACTGCCAATGGCAATCCCCACGTCTGCCTGGGCAAGTGCAGGAGCATCGTTAATCCCATCACCCACAAAGGCCACCACTTCACCTTTCTCCTGAAGCCTTTTAACTTCAGCAGACTTATCTCCTGGCAAAACTTCCGCCAAAACATTGTCTATGCTGATATCACGTGCAATAGCATTAGCCGTCCTCTTATTATCACCAGTAATCATAGCCACGTTTAAACCTATCCTTTTCAGTTCGGAAATAGCCTTAGAGGCGTCAGTTTTCAGAGTATCAGATATTCCGAGAACACCTACTAAATCATCTCCTGAAGCCACTAAAACTACGGTTTTTCCTTTTTCTTCTATCTTAGAAATTATCTCCTCATCAGAACTGGATATTGGGATATTATTATCTTCAACCAGGATTCTGTTCCCGATTATAATCTTTTTATCATTTAAATCTGCAGATACACCTTTTCCAGGGAAAGTATCGAAGTTCTCTGACTCATTTAATTTGATGTCATTATCCTTGGCTTTGGTAACTATGGCCTGTCCCAGAGGATGCTGTGAATTTTTCTCCACACTAGCAGCAATCTGCAACAATGTTCGGTCGTCTGTTTTTATCCCAAATATGTCATTAACCTCGGGTTTGCCCTTTGTAAGAGTTCCTGTCTTGTCAAAAAGGATGGTTGTTAATTTTCCTGACATCTCAAGAGCCTCACCATCTTTAACCAGTATTCCCAGTTCAGCACCACGCCCAATACCCACTGTCACTGCTGTGGGCGTGGCCAGGCCAAGGGCACATGGACAGGCTACAACCAGGATGGATATCAAAACAGTGAGTCCAAAAAGGATGGTACTTCCCAAAATGAAATACCAAACTATAAAGGATACAATGGCAATGGTCAGAACAGTGGGGATGAAATAACTAACTGCCTGGTCAGCAATCCTCTGAACCGGTGGTTTAGACCCCTGAGCTGATTCTACTAATTTAATAATCTGGGCCAGGACAGTATCTTTGCCGATTTTTTCAGAACGAAACTTTAAAACCCCATTCTGGTTAATGGTTCCTCCAACCACCGAAGAACCAGCAATTTTAAGGTTAGGGATGGGTTCGCCAGTGATCATGGACTCATCAACATAACTTTCACCAGAAACTACCTTACCGTCTACTGGGATCCTTTCACCAGGTTTTACTAGTACTATATCCCCCACAACCACATCTTCTGTTGGTATCTGGATCTCAACACTACTATCTCCTTCATCACGGAGTACAGTGGCATTTTTGGCTTGCAATCCCAATAATTTTTTAATGGCCGTCCCTGTTCGTCCCTTGGCACGTGATTCAAGCCATCTTCCAAACATTAGGAATCCGGCAAGCATCAGTGCAGTTTCATAGAACATGAATTCTGGTGTAAGTACAACATTGAATGTTCCCAATATACTGGAGAAGAAAGCAACCCCAATTCCCATTGAATACATTACATCCATGTTAAGAGTACGTATTTGGAGGGAACGATAAGCAGCAGAAAAAATAGGGTAACTAACATAAATAAAAGGGAGAATTGTAACTGCAAGCATGAAATAAGCCATGTTAAAGGGCATCATCACACCAGCATACATTAAAATCATTAGGGGGATGGAAACAGCAAAGGCTACTATAAAACGATTTCTTTTACCTTTAAGATCAGCTTCCCGTAATTTATCTTCCCGATCTCCAGGAATTTCACCTTCCAGGCCCAGATACTCATATCCAAGATTTTCAATGGCGATTTTCATCTCATTTACACTGGTCATCTGGGGATTGTAGGTGACATAAGCTTTTTCAGCAGCAAGGTTAACTGTAACTGCACTGATCCCATCAATTTTTTTAAGAACTCCCTCAATAGCCTGGACACACATGGCGCAGGTCATTCCACCAATTTTGATGATGGCTTTTTCATTCACCACACCATAACCTGCTTCTTCCACAGTATCTTCAAGCTCCTGAAGTTCAACCTTATTTGCATCGTATTCTACAGTGGCTTTCTCAGTGCCAAAGTTTACCTGAGCCTTCGCCACCCCTTCCAACTTATTTAAGGATTTTTCAACGTTAAGTGCACATGAAGCACAGTGCATGCCTGCAATCTTGATTTCTGCCTTGTTTTTAGAATCATCTGCCATAATCAGGTTCCGCCTTCAATTTTTCGTGGTTCTTATATGCTATTCGGAGATTGCTTATCATATCTTAATTATCCATTAATGAGATTATCTAAGGTCTTTGAAAACTTTTCCTTCCTTCATTACCAGCACGATGTTTTCATGACTCCCTAATGATTTAATATCCTTTATTGGGTCGTTTTGACTTATAATCACATCGGCCAGTTTTCCTTTTTCCAGTGTTCCGATTTTCTTGTCCATTCCCACTAGTTCTGCTGCATTTTTAGTACCCGCCTGAATTGCTTCCATGGGGGTCATCCCAATATCGCATAAATATCCCAGTTCCCGCAGGTTCTGACCATGAGGGGCTATTCCACTGTCGGTGCCCATTACAATTTTAACCCCTGCCTGGTAGGCTTTTTTCATACTTTTATGGCTGTTCATGGCCACTTTACGGGCGTCTTCCTGACTAAAATCCGGAAGTTCTCCATCTTCCAGGAGTTCCAGGTTGCTCCAATGTGCCAGTTGTGTGGCTACCAGCCAGGCATCATTTTCCAGTAGAAGCTGTATGCATTCTTCATCAAGATATGTTCCGTGTTCAATGGATTTTATCCCAGCATTCAAAGCGTTTTTAACACCGGAAGATCCATGTGCATGGGCCATGACTGGTAAGTTACGATAGGATGCCTCTTCAACTATTATTCGCAACTCTTCCCTGGTGAACTGGGGATGTTCTGGGCTGTCATTGGCACTTATGACTCCCCCGGTTACCATTACCTTGACAACTTCAGCACCGGCCCTTAAAACTTCTCTAACTCTTTTTCTCACTTCTTCTGGTCCGTCGCAGACTGATTCGGGCAGTCCCGGGTAACTGGTTTTCACGGTTTTACCAGATTTGAGTTGTAAATCGAAATGACCTCCGGTTATGGATAGGGGCATGACACTGATCTGGAGACGGGGACCAATTATCAGACCTTCTTCAACTGCCATTTTCACACCATAATCTGCCATTCCCGCATCTCTTGCAGTGGTGACTCCTGTTTCTAGGGTTTTTTCCAGGTTTCTAACAGCTTCATAGAAATACAGGGATAATGGTGTGTATAGTGGGTTTTCAAAGCGGAAACCATTAAACATCATGTGAACGTGACAGTCAATGAAACCGGGTAGTATGAAACCTCCCTGAGCATCCAAACGTTTAATTTCACCATCTGGAACTTTAACAGAATCTTTCTGGCCAATATCCAGGATTGTCCTGTCTTTTATTAGCACTGCTGCATTTTCTACTGGTTCGCCGCCATTACCATCTATGAGCGTTCCGTTATGGATTAAAAAGTACACTACTTGACACCATCCTCCAATTTATCCCACATGAAAATTAATTGAATGATCTGTTGGTTCTAATTGTTATTTTTTATCTGGGAATAACGTATTGGATAAAAAATGAATTGTTTGATATAAATTAGTATAATCCATTTTTTTCAATGAGTTTATTGATAAAAAGGGATAAATTACCTACTACTATTAATTTTTGCTCTTATTTTAGCAGAGATATGAAATAAAAAAGAAAAAACATATTAAGGATATTATTAAGAAAATTATATGTGGATTTAATAAATTATGGGAGGTGAAAAGCATGGTAGAAGTTAAGTGGATGCCGGTTATCATTGGTATAGTAATTGCATTAATTCTTGGTTTAATAATTGACATGGTTCTTCCGGGATGGGGCATAATTGCTTACATAATTGCGACTGCATATGTTGGTTACAGTGTTGCTGGCGGATATATGAACGGTGCCATCCATGGAGCACTCGTAGGAGTTGTTGCAGCATACTCGCCGGAATCATAGCAATGATTATAGGTGGAGCTTTAGCAGGATTAGCTGGAGTGGGAGTAGGCATATTAGCATTAATAATTGCAGTAATAATTTATGCAATTATCGGCGCTATATGTGGAGCCGTAGGAGCTCTAATTAAAGGAGATGCACCAGCAGTGGAAGTTTAAATAGTTTTTTATTTTTTTATAATTTTTTTATTTTTTTAAATGGAGGTTTAAAAAAATGGAGATCGACTGGGGAGCAGTAATTATTGGATTTATCCTGTCCATAGTTCTGGGAGCTATTTTTGCAGCTATTATTCCTGGAGTGGGCGCATTGTTAGGCTGGTTATTAGCTGGAATGGTTGTCGGATACATGGTAGGGGGAACAGCGGGTAATGGTGCTGCAAATGGAGCAGTTTCAGGTTTATTTGGAGCCATAGTTGTGTCGATATTATTGCTCATTTTCGGAACCCTAATCTTGGGTTTAATCGGATTCGCAGCTGCTACGGCAACTTCATTGATCTTAATCATAGGATCTCTGGGGGTTCTGATTATAATGGCAGTTGGTGGATTAATCGGTGCTTTGATAAAAGGAGAGCCAGGAGCAGTTTAAACCAGGAAAAATTTATTATCATATCTTTTTTATTTTTTTTCACTCATTTTAAGTTCAGTTAAGTTTATTTTTCTCAAATCCAACCATTAATATAGTATCATTTTCATTAATATGAGTAATTAAGAGGATTTATGAAGGCAAAAACCATGATTGATCAAAAAAATATACTTATTGTCACCGCACTTGCAGTTGTACTGGTGTTCTGTTTGGGAATGTTCATACCACTAATTTACATAGGTGTTATAGTCCCTCTTTTGGCAGGAATCCTAGTAGGATACTTAGTAAATAATAGTTTTAAGGTAGGAGCAGTACATGGAGCTCTCGTGGGTCTTTTCACAGCGATAATTTATGTCCTAGTTGTATATGCATATTTTGGATTTTCAGAAAAAATAGTTGTCGGCCTTATTATAATTTATTTAATATTAATCCCAGCATTCATTCTATTTGGTCTTGCAGGGGGGATAATAGGTTTTGTGATAAAAGCAAGTCGGAATAGGGGACAAATACTCAATGAAGATATTTTAGATCAGGATGATGATGAGGAAGATGAAGAACAATAAGAGATGATAAAATGATAGACTGGAGAACAGTTGGAGTTGGATCCATTTTAAACGCGGTGTTATCCATAGTTTTCACGGTTTCATTCTTCCCATTATTCTTTTTAGGACCAATAATTGGTGGACTTGTGGCAACCTATATGGGAAATGGGGAGAAAAAAGATGCCCTGGCAGAAGGTGCATTAACCGGAATCATCGGTGGCTTGATTATTGGAATCCTATTCATCGCCGGATTTGGGGCTCTAAGTGCCATAATCGGATTAATATTTGCTAAAATTGGCATGCTGGCAGGTACCGCAACCCTGATTGCAGGCGTTTTTGTGACGGTGGTTGTGATATTCGTAGGGGGAGTTCTTGGCGCTGTTGGAGGCGTTATCGGTGCTGAAATAAAGGAAAAGGGCCGAGAAGAAGAAGTAGATTCTGATTTTTAATTTATTTTTCCATATTATTTTTTAGACCTTTCTACCAGTGTGATATTTAATATGGTTTTGAATCTTTAAAACGAATTGTGAATTTGGTTCCCTGACTCTGGTCTAATTCGATGGTACCATCTAACTGGTTTATTAGGTTATTTACCAACAGCAAACCCAGAGAATCAACTTTTCGGAAGTTCACACCCTCAGGGAATCCAACACCGTTATCACTAACTACAAGTTCAAAATCATCCTCCGAATCATCTAAACGCTTAAATATGATGGTTAAATCTCCTTTACCCTCCGGAAATGCATATTTGAAACTGTTTGTTATTAGTTCGTTGACTATAAGGCCTAGAGGAATGGCACTGTTCACATCAACTTTAACATTGTCCAATTCTAAGTTTAACTTAATTTCTGGATCTAATGTGTATGTATGGAAAAGTTCTGTGGCCAGTGAACGTAAGTATTCTCCGAATTCAATTTTCCTACCGATTTCAGTCCTATAAAGTCTTTCATGGATCATTGCCATGGATTTTGCCCTGTTTTGACTCTCTTTGAAGATATTCAATGTTTTTTCATCGGTTATATAATGTGATTGTAGATTCAGCAGGCTGGAGATAGTTATTAGATTATTTTTCACACGATGGTGGATCTCTTTTACTAAAATGTCCTTTTCATCCAAAGAGTCTTTTAGCTTGGCTTCTGCTTTTTCATGAGCTATTATCTCCTTTTTCAGCTCATGATTAGTTTTTTCTAATTTTTTGGTGCGTTCTTCCACTAATTCTTCCAAGTGTTCACGGTATTGGTCTCTTTCTTTTTCTGCCTCTTTTAATTGGCTGATATCATTACCCACTAAAACTAATCCTAAAACATCATTTTTAGATGTCTTTATTATGGATGTGGATGTTAAAACTGGCATTTTTTTGCCCTTTTTGTTGGTAAGGATTGTTTCCAGGTTTTCCACGGGTACTGCAGAAGAATCTTCAAAACTTTGTGGAAAGATGAAATTTAAGGTCTGACCTAACAACTTTTCTTCACTGTAACCAGATAATTCAATGGCTTTCAGGTTTACATGGATGATTTTTCCTTCTTCGTCAAGTAAAAAAAGAAAATTTGACATGGTAGAAAGAATCTTATCAGAAATCACTGAAGAAGTTAACTGAGGTAATCGGAATTTCCATATACCATACACAATAGCGGCCAATCCAATGGTCAAGAATAGATTGAGCATACTTGGTGAGGGGATTGAAAATAAGGAAGGAATTAATATTTCAGTAACAATACCCATTATCAGAGGCAAATATATGCCAATGAAGATGTATTTTGCTTGTTGGCGTTTTGTACCTGTAGATTTAAGGTAATAATGCAAAATAAGTATTGCACTCATGATCCCTGATAAAAAAGCCCAGATTATTGCCAGTAAATAGAGTGTTGAGTCGGAAGGTAAGTAAGTCCATCCCCAGTATCCCATTTGCACCCCCAGGGTAAGTTCACTGGTGGTGAGATTCAAAATAGCAAATACAGCAGATGGAAGGTATATAAATATGTATATTATCTTTTTTTCAAGGATATGGAACTTTTCAGTGGCTAGTAGTGCTAGGTGAATGTAAAAAGAAGCAACAAACATCCAGGGGAACGCGACCTTCATCCAAAAGTAAGCTTCTTCATATGTGTTCACGTAACTGAGTTGAAAATCAGTAAATGCCATGTAGCTGATGAAGAAGCTGAAAAGAGCCAAAACTTGATTTAGCTTATTATTAGGGTTGTGGTAATAAATATAGTTCCCTATGAACAGGCAACTAACAGAGATTAGAATGGAGATGATGGCGAAAAGCATCTGAACCTACTCTTGGACAAATTAAATATTTATCATATAAAAAATTCAGGACAAAAAATTATATCATCCCTATGAAGTATACTAACCCTACAAGTATATAATCTAGTTTATATTATCTTTTTTAAAATTCATATGTTTCTTCAGTGATAAATCAATCTTTGAAAAGTATTTATTAGATTTAAATTCTTGGAAAGCCCTAATTTTCAATTTATCTTTTTTATAATCTTGGCATCTGCATCAACTTCCACCAGGTCGCCATCAGTTAGAATTTCGAGAACATCTTCTTCTGGATGGTCTACCATGGGAATGCTGGCCATTATGGCTCCAGTTGCGATTATGGGTTCGGCTTCCATTGCAATGATTGCCTGGGGTGCAGTGTTGTTTTTAGCCATCTGGAAGATCACATAGGAACCAACAGTGGAACCCTTCCCGGATGGAATAACCAGTATTCTACCACTAATATTCTGCTTGTAGAGTTGGTGTCCTCTATCTATAACATTTCCGGTTTTAGGGTCAACACCGCCCAGAAAACTTAATGGTTCGTGGGATAATATTACTTCACCTTTAGCTTTACCCCGAGAAATTTTACGGCACTTGATAATAACAGCAGTCATGATTAATTATTCCTCTTTTTTAGTATAAAAAATAGGGGATAGGTTAAAAAATAAACCTATTTGCACTTATAAATGGTTTAATCATATTAAACAACTCATCATTTGGTCAAACCGTTTCATTCCAGTTCTAACTCAATTCCTCCGATTGTTGGCCTTAAGAAGTTGTATATGAGGGCTGTAATGGCATATATGATGAAAACTAGTATGAAAGTTCCCAAAATGTTCCCGATTAAATATCCAATTGCAAATAATGGTTCTCTTACAGCCAAATACATTAACATCTCAGGAATATAGAATATCAGGTTTAAAATGGTTGTCGCCACGGTTGTCGCCACTGCAAGAATCAATGCTAATGGTATGGGTTTGATTTTTTTGATTTCAAACAGATTATTCTGGATTGATTTAAATTTAAGCCGTATACCTCCTATTTTTGGTGCTAAGAAATTGTACAGTAGTGCCATTAGAGCACTGTAAATCAAGGTGTATATAAAGACCATTATAGGTATTGCAATTACCATTATGATTATTCCTATGATTCCTAGGGCGCCTAAGCCTCCTAATTCTGGTAAAGAACTGGTGGTACTAATGGCTGCAAAGGTAGCACCCTGTAGAGCCAACATCAATATTGGGGCCACTATCAACATTAAAATGAAAGTGTAAATGGTGTATATGATTGAAGCCATCAGGGATAATGGAATTACAGGGATCGATTGAATTTCCTTCATATCGTGTAATTTCAGTTTTATACCTCCCACTCTTGGCACCAGCAAGTTGTAAATGTAGCTCAGCAAGAATGAGAACACAATACTCATTAAAAACGATCCAGTTGGTAAAATTAGAATTACGGCTAAAGCTGATGTTAAAAGTAAACCGATGATTCCGCTGGCGGTTGTTGGCACGAAAATAGCCACCAATCCCAGTACCAGTATCAATATCAATGCATAGATAAGGCCCAGAATTGCTGAAATCGCAGAATTCATCAACGTGAAGGGTACTATAGTTACAGATTTAATTTCTTTAATTTCTTCCATTAAATTTTCCTCCTAATTAATATTAAACGATATTAATATTTATTTTATCTAATTAAGTCATTATTTTTAATATTTTTTTTAATGTATAAAATGAGCTGTTCCTGTAAATGAAGAATATAAAATAAATAGCACTTTATCTAATTGGTTAAGAAAAATAAAAAAGAGGGGAAAATTATTTTTGAGTTTTTATTCCAGTTCTAGTTTCACTCCACCGATTCTGGGCTGTAGGAAGTTGTAGAATACTGTGGTAAGGGCAACAATAATGAAGTACATAATAAACCATCCAATAGCGTAGGTTATGAGTCCTATTATCGCCACAAGTATGTCTCCGGTCAGTATGCCCATTACGAATCCGTATATTGCGCCTAAAACTAACATTACCACTGATATTGATAGTGCTGCTGGTACTACTGGTATGTTGGTTAGTTCAAATGCAGTTCCTGCTTCGGCAAATATAAGTTTT
>JAHKLP010000131.1 GCA_020855015.1 Methanobacterium sp. | reverse complement strand
ATGGGTCTTAAAGAACAATTGGAAATTGAAAAACAACGTAACGAAATCTTTTCTTCGTTTGGGGAAACTGAAAACACCAAGATGTTTGAAGGATGGGTTACTGAGAAAAAATTGGGAGACGCTCTGACAACCATTGATGAGTCAACAGAAGGACATTCCATTGTGGATGTGAATGACCCTGATGTAAACAATGATAACATTCCAGTTCATCTTGATAATCCTCGTTTTGCCAAACCATATGAAATGTTTGTTCATATGTACTCTCCCCCAGATTATAGGGAGATAGACCCCACAATCGTCATGGCTATTGTATTCCCATTTTTCTTCGGGTTCTGCCTTACAGAAGCTGGTTATGGGATAATTGATGCCATTGTAGGTTACATTATTTTTAGAGGAATGGGCAAGAACAGCAAAACTTGGGCCAATCTAGGCCTGATTATGGTGGCCTGTGGAGTATGGGCTATAATACTGGGACTGGTAACTAACAGTCTAATAGGGGACTTTATACCCCGGTTTATAATGGGTGATCCACAAGCAATGATTCCAACCACAATTGATTCTATTAACTCCTTTGCACACCCTGAAAACATTCTCATAATAGCCTTGGTGGTCGGTATTATACACATTAACATGGGTTTAATATTTGGAGCATATAACAACTTGGTTCGAGGAGATGTTAGAGAAGCTTTGGGAGCTCAAATAGTGTGGTTTGTGCTTGAAGCAGGCGTCATATTGCTGGCTGCAGGATTCCTTCTATTTGGAGGTGGCTTGTTGATGTATGCAGGAATAGGCGTGTTTCTATTAAGCATAGTTTTGCTAGTTTATTTCAACGGTTTCTTTGGAATAATGGATATGTCCGGTTTCCTGGGAAACGTTCTTTCATATGCCAGGCTCCTGGCATTATGTCTTTCCACTGGAGGAATAGCCACGACAGTTAATATATTAACTGGTATTGTCGGAGATATGATTCCATTTATTGGAATAGTAATTGCACCTATAATCTTTATTGGAGGACAAATTGCAAACCTTGCCTTCCAAACTTTAGGTGCCTTTATAAATTCATTGCGTTTGCATTATGTTGAGTATTTTGCTCAGTTTTACATAGGAGGAAGTCAGAAGTTTAGGGCTTTCAGAGCTAAAAGAAAGTATACTGATTTAGGAGGTAAATAATATGGTAGAAGTCGCTTTAGGAACAGCATTAGCAGCAATCGGCGCTGGATTAGCAGTCGGTTTCGCAGGATTAGGATCAGGTTTAGGTCAAGGAATAGCAGCAGCAGGAAGTGTGGGTGCTGTGGCAGAAGATGAAGATATGTTCGCCAGAGGTATCATCTTCACAGCATTGCCTGAAACACAGGCTATTTACGGTTTCTTGATTGCTATACTTCTCATGGTTTTCACAATTATGGCTAATAAAGCACTGCCTGCATCTTTAGGTCTGGTAGCAATAGGAGCTGGAGCAGCAATTGGATTCGCTGGCCTTGGTTCTGGTATGGGTCAAGGTATCACCGCTTCCTCATCAGTAGGAGCAGTCGTTGAAAACGAAGACATGTTTGCCAGAGGTATCATCTTCACTGCATTACCCGAGACCCAGGCTATCTACGGGTTCCTGATTGCTATACTCCTAATGGTATTCGGTGGAATTCTTGGATAATTTTCGGGATGATATAGATGAGCGCCGGGACAGAGAAGATAGTCTCAAGTATAATATCTGATGCACAGATTAAAGCAGAATCCATATTAGCGGAAGTTGAAAAGGAAAAAGAATCCATTCTCTCTGAAGGCGAAGCACAAGCTGTTGCTGAAAAAGAAAAAATCTTAGAAAACGCTGAAAAACAAGCAAACATGAGATATCAGCAGATTATCTCAGAAGCTAAGATGAACTCCAGGAGAATGGAACTTGAGGCTCGAGAAGAAATAATAGAAGAAGCATTCCAAAAAGCTGAAGAAAAGCTTAAAGAAATTGCTTCTTCAGATGCATCTGAATACAAAACATCTCTTGAGAAAGTAATCACCGAAGCTGGTGTAGAGATTGGTGGAGGCGACCTGGTAATATTCGTTAAAGAAAGCGATATTACCAAAATAAAAGGTTCCCTACCCTCCATTGAAAATAGTATCAGTGGTAAAACCAATACACCTACAAAACTTGAAATAGGAGAGAACATCAACACCATTGGCGGTGTCATTGTTAAAACGAAAAATGGTGAAATAGAGGTTAATAACACCATTGAAGCAAGAATGCTCCGCTTTAAAAAATCTTTAAGATCAGAAGTAGCAAGGATACTCTTCAAATAATAGGGGGAATTAAATGGTAGAGGACATTACTTCATTAGTCACTGGACTGGGATTCCCTTCTATTGAAGCATTTTTAGCTGTTATGTTGCTTGTGATAGCAGTATTCGGAGCAATTGTAGTAATATCACTATTGAGACCCGTTCTGGGAATGTTCCCATACACTTATCCCAATGCAAGAGTAAGAGCCAGGATAGGAAGAATTTTCGATGAAAAACAGTTTCAGGAGATAATTGAAGCTGGAAATATTGAAGAAGTTAAAAACTACCTCCGGGGGTTCCCAGACTATGCAAAATATATTGACCAGTACCCCCTGGAAAAGGCTCTAGATACTCAATTAGCCGAAAACTATGATTTAGTAGCTCGGATTACGCCGGATAACAGTAAAGATGCATTTAGATTTCTGCTGAAAAAATGGGATATCAGAAATATCAAAAGTATAATTATTGCCAAAGAAGCCGGATTAAACTCGAAAGAAACATTAGATTTGGTTGTTCCTTATGGGGATCTGACAGATAAACTTGACGCACTGGTAGATGCTGATGACATTAACGAAATATTAAACACACTGGAAGGAACAGAATACGCCCCAATACTGGAGGATGCCATCCCCTTATACCAGGAAACAGGAATATTATTACCATTAGAAGCTTCTCTGGATAAATATCTGCTTAAAAACCTCCTACGAACAGTTTCCACCCCTGAAGATGATAACACATCATACCTCAAAACATACGTGGGAAACATGGTAGATGGAGCTAACCTGAAAATCATATTAAGAGCAAAGGTCGACGGATTGAAATACGAAGATATCGAACCGTACATGATCAGTGAAGGTTACCAGATCAGAGAATGGAAACTAAAAGATTTGATGGAATCAGAAGATGTTGCAGGAGTCATCAGCGGTCTGGAAGGAACAGAATATGCTCCTTTACTTGCCGAAGCCATGGCTAACTACAATGATACTGGTTCAATTTCTGCCTTTGAAATTGCTCTGGACAATAATGTAGTGGAAACAGCGAAAAAGATATCATTAAAAAACCAATTCGGAATTGGACCAATGATAGGCTTTTTAAGCCGAAAAGAAAAAGAAATTAAAAACTTAAAAATAATTGTCCGTAGTAAACGTGAAAAAGGATTTACCCCTGCTATGATTAAGGAGATGTTAATATGAGTTCAAAAATAGCGGTTATGGCAGATCAGGACACAGTGACCGGTTTCATGCTAGGAGGCGTCAAAGACGGATTCCCTGTAGACAATATGGAAGAAGCAGGAGAGAAACTTAAACAACTAGCCAAGGAGTACTCCATTATAATAACAACTGAAAAAATAGGAGACAATTTCAGAGAAACAATAGATAAAATGAGCAGTGAAAGTGCACTGCCAATGATAATAGAAATACCAGATAAAGAAGGCTCAGTAGAAAGGGAATCAGACCCTATCAGAGAGCTTATAAAACGAGTAATCGGGGTAGAGATGGTAGAATGACTGCCGAAGGAAAGATAATAAAGATAGCGGGTCCTGTTATAACCGCTGATGGTATGAGAGGGACCCAGATGTACGAGATGGTTAAAGTAGGTGATGATAAACTCATTGGAGAAATCATCGAACTTGAAGGCGACACCGCCACCATACAAGTTTACGAAGAAACAGCCGGTATGAAACCCGGAGAGGTGGTAGAAAGTACAGGAGGGCCACTATCCGTTGAACTCGGACCGGGAATAATTGGTTCCATATTTGACGGGATTCAAAGACCTTTGGAAACCATCAAACTAAGTGTGGGCGATTATATTGAAAGGGGTGTGGATGTACCTTCACTACCAAAAGATAAAAAATGGACTTTCAAACCCACTGTAAATGCTGGTACCGAAGTCAAAGGTGGAGACGTCATTGGGGAAGTGCAGGAAACATCTGCAGTGACTCAGAAAATAATGGTTCCACCAAACGTAAATGGTACTCTTAAAAGCATAGTTGGTGAAGGTCAATACACAATAACTGAAGACATCGCCGAAGTCGAAACACCTAAAGGTCCAGTAAAAGTTCAGATGATGCAAAAATGGCCTGTGAGGGTTGGAAGACCATATAAAAACAAGTTAGACCCGGACATACCATTAGTAACTGGTCAAAGAGCACAGGATACTTTCTTCCCAGTGGCTAAAGGTGGAACTGCAGCCATACCAGGACCATTCGGATCCGGTAAGACTGTTACCCAACAGCAGCTGGCTAAATGGGCCGATGCTGACATCATTGTCTATGTGGGATGTGGTGAAAGGGGTAATGAAATGACAGAGGTCTTAAAAGAATTCCCAGAACTAGAAGACCCTAAAACCGGTAAACCATTAATGGACAGAACTGTTCTAATCGCTAACACTTCCAACATGCCTGTGGCAGCCAGGGAAGCATGTGTATATACTGGTATAACCATAGCCGAGTACTTCCGTGACCAGGGATACGATGTTGCTCTGATGGCAGATTCAACCTCCAGATGGGCAGAAGCAATGAGGGAGATCTCAGGACGATTAGAAGAGATGCCTGGTGAAGAAGGATACCCAGCATACCTGGCATCCCGTTTGGCACAGTTCTACGAACGAGCCGGCCGAGTAACCACTGTTGGAAACGAAGACAAAATCGCATCTGTTAGTGTGGTTGGTGCAGTTTCTCCACCAGGTGGAGACTTATCCGAACCAGTTACACAAAACACACTACGTATATGTAAAGTGTTCTGGGCACTGGACGCATCTCTTGCAGATAAACGTCACTTCCCTTCAATAGACTGGCTACAAAGTTACTCATTATATGTGGACAGTGTAGAAGGATGGTGGGACGATTCAGTGAAAGCAAACTGGAGAAAAGCCAGAGACGAAGCCATGGCACTCTTGCAGAAAGAATCAGAATTACAAGAAATCGTACAACTTGTAGGACCTGATGCACTTCCTGACAGGGAAAGGATAACCCTGGAAAGTACCCGTATGATAAGGGAGGACTTCCTCCAGCAGAATGCTTACCACGAAGTCGACACTTACTGTTCACCCACTAAACAGTACCAAATGCTTGAAACAATTCTCAGATTCCAGGAAAAGGCCATCGCCGCCCTGGAAAGAGGAGCAGCATCCAGTGATCTAACAGATTTAAAAGTCAAAGAGGAAATTGGAAGGATGAAATACATCCCAGAAGATGAATTTGACACTGCAATTAAAGAAATCCAGGATAAAATAGATAAACAGACGAGTGAGGTGTGAAAATGAACGCCAATATCAAAACCAGAGAATATACCACAGTCAGAGAAGTGGCTGGCCCTCTCATGATTGTAGAAGGTGTGGAAGGCGTTTCCTACAAGGAAATAGTGGACATTGAAACACCTACCGGTGAGATGAGAAGAGGAGAGGTCCTGGAAGTAAAAGGAGACGTTGCTGTGGTTCAGGTTTTCGAAGGAACCCGTGACCTCAACACCGCAACCACCAAGGTACGATTCACCGGAGAAACCGCCAAAATTGGAGTTTCAATGGACATGTTAGGACGTGTATTCAGTGGAACCGGAAGTCCAATTGATGGCGGCCCCGAAATCATCCCTGAAAAAGAACTAGACATCAATGGTAGCCCCATGAACCCATCTGCAAGGGAATTCCCTGCAGAGTTCATACAGACAGGTATTTCAACCATAGATGGAATGAACACCCTGGTAAGGGGACAGAAACTACCTATCTTCTCTGGATCAGGATTACCACACAACGAACTAGCCGCCCAGATCGCCAGACAGGCCAAAGTGCTGGCTGAAGAATCCGAGTTCGCTGTTATATTCGCAGCCATGGGTATCACCCACGAAGAAGCAAACTACTTTATGCGTGACTTTGAACGAACCGGAGCACTTGAGCGAGTGACCGTGTTCATGAACTTGGCTGACGACCCGGCAATTGAAAGAATTATCACCCCTCGTATGGCTCTAACCACTGCCGAGTACTTTGCCTTTGAACACAATATGCACGTTCTGGTTATATTAACTGACATGACCAACTATGCAGAAGCTCTAAGGGAGATTTCAGCAGCTCGTGACGAGGTACCTGGACGTAGGGGTTATCCGGGTTATATGTACACTGACCTTTCCAGCCTGTACGAAAGAGCAGGCCGTATCGTGGGGAAAGAAGGTTCCATCACTCAGGTACCTATCCTGGTGATGCCTCAGGACGATATAACTCACCCTATTCCTGACCTAACCGGTTACATTACTGAAGGACAGATTGTGCTCTCCAGAGATCTGCACCGGAAAGGTATCTACCCACCAGTAGATGTGCTCCCATCACTATCACGACTGATGAGTGGTGGAATTGGTGAAGGACAAACCCGTGAAGACCATAGTGGTGTGTCTGACCAGCTTTACTCTGCATATGCTGAAGGACGTGACCTGCGTGATTTAATGGCAGTAGTAGGTGAAGAGGCACTGACTGATCGTGACCAAAAATTCCTTAAATTCGCAGATGACTTCGAAGGCAAGTTCATCACCCAAAGCAGAGATGAAGACAGATCTATACAGGAAACACTGGATCTTGGTTGGGAGTTAATGAGCTTACTACCTGAGGCAGAGCTTAAAAGGGTACGTGCTGAGCACATTCCAAAATATCACCCTGCCCATAAATAACCCCCTTCCTACTTTTTAGGAATTATAAATGAGGGATGAGAAATGGCACAAGAAATGATTGAAGGTATCAACCCCACCAGGATGGAACTTCTAAAACTCAAAGAGCGAGAAAAACTGGCAGTTAAAGGCCATAGCCTCCTTAAAGAGAAAAGGAATGCTCTAATCATGGAGTTTTTCAACATCCTTGAAAAGGTAAAAGGATCCCGTGAAAACGTCGCCAAAAACCTCGAGGAAGCATATCATGATTTAACAACGGCTCAGGTTAGCATGGGTGATCTCGCAGTTAAGAAAGCTGCAATGTCCGTTACTGAATCTGTTGATGTTGATATCGATTCTAGAAGTATTATGGGAGTGGTGGTCCCAGTAGTTGATTCAGAAACCCAGGAGAGAACCATTGTTGAACGTGGTTACGGATTCATGGATACATCCGTAAAAGTGGATGAAGCAGCTAAAAAGTTCGAAAAATCAATCCAACTGATCATTGAGCTGGGAGAAACTGAAAAGACTATTATGCTACTGGCAAGTGAGATTGAATCCACAAAAAGACGTGTGAACGCACTGGAACATATAATCATACCCCGATTGCAGAACACTGTCAAGTATATTGAAATGCGCTTAGAAGAGATGGAAAGAGAAAGTTTTGTACGCTTGAAGATGGTCAAAAAGTCTATGGAAAGTGAGGAGGCTGTCAATGGTTAGAATAATAACAAGACTGGATCAGGTTAAAAAAGACCAGATAAAAAAAGCCAAACCTGCCATTGATTTCGAAATCGGCAACATTTCTGGGAAGGTTCGCGCTATTATCTCTGCTGAAGAAAAGGAATTCAAAGCGGGGGAAATAAAACCAATCCAAATCAAAAAAATCGACATCAACGCCAATCACATTGGTTTCATAAGTGCCTACGGAACTAACAAATATGGACACGCTCTGGCAGTTGGTGAAGAAACCTACCTCCCCATTAGCATGGAGAGAACAGCAGACCACGCCCTTTTCGCAGCGGCACTGGACTACAAAGTAGAAAAAGATGATTTAATAGGCATTTTGATTCTTCTACCTGTGGAAATCAACTTCTGATAAACCAAAAGTATCAAATGCCCATAATATTTTTTTTTAATTTTAATTATTAGATTACTCTACAATCCACCCAATCTACCTTTAATATAGTTATTAAGCGGATTTTTGGCTTTTTTCATCTGAAGGGATAACTCATCAAGAATATAACGCATTGCATAATATGATTCTAATGACTCATCATATTTTTCTTGAAGTTTTTTCAACTCTTTGACCTTAGATTTCCCCCTAACTCTTGATATTACTCCAACTGAACGACCTTCAGCATAATCAACATTTATCTTATGTTTTTTTTCTAAAAAATCTAGTTCCATATTCTGAATATCTTTATTTATACGTTTTTTAAGCTCTGCCAATATCCTTTCCCTTTCATTGAGTTCAGCCAAAATACGTCTTGATTCAGCAATGGAATCGGCTTCTAAGTCGATATCTGATATTTCCTGTATCAGTTTTTGGTACTCTTTAATTTTCATCCAGGCACCATTAAAAAAAGTTTGTTATCATACATAATTAGGGACCATTTATGGTTTAATGTCTATAATTATTTTAAGAATATTATCATCAACCTCACAATGGGTCTTTAGGTCATCATGCTCCTTCTCCATGTCCCTGAGTTTGTAAAGGACATTGGTAAGAGAATATGTGTGTAAAACTCCTGTAATATTATCGGGTTTAGATGATATTAAGAGAATGACCACTTGGTTATCTTCAACCACCACGTTATAATTTATGGCATTGATGTAGATGGTGTCCGACAATCTGAGAAGTAATTTTATGTGTTTAATGGGAAGACCACTTGTGCTGATTATGTCCTTTATCTTATCATTCTCTCTGCATTGCTCTATATCAATATCCACATTATCCACCATGTTTAGTTATATACTACAATATTATATTCCTCAAAGAATAAAATCTTAACGATGATTCGAGATCAAAATCGGGAAAGTAGACTTATGAAAAAACAGATCATGAGTCTCAATCGTCATCTTCCCCGGCAAAGGAAAAATTTAGAAGAACTTTTAAGAGAGGATAAACCCCACGTGCAAGGGATAGATGGAACAAGACACCGTTTCAAAAGAAATGAACTGAAGAAAATTTCTTCCATGATTCCCAATGAATTGTGGGATGGTTTAAAGCTCCCGATTTATATTGAAATTGATTCTAATGCCAGTGGATCCAGAATAACTGGAAAACTAGAATGTCTTTTAATCTGTCAGATACTAAAGAGGGATGATTGTGGTGATGAAATCTATATTTACCGACCAGACATAAAGTTAGTCAGGCAAGAGTTGCCAACCACTTCACAATACATATTCCTAGTTAGATAAAAACTGGTTTTTGTAAGTGATTTACTTATAAAAAAGCCATTACCGGTCATTTACTCAATAATAGAATTATGGAAGGAATAATCATTATCACAAGACTATAATAAGGATGGATTTTATCATGGGTTTTAAAGGTGTATGGAAAGCAATAAAGTCATTTTATTACGATTTTTTATATGATTTTGATTGGGAAGAAATAAAAAAAGACCCTGATAAGATGGCTAAAGCATCTGTTTTATTCTTCGGTGCAGAGATTATGGTAACAGTTCTAATTGTAATTGGAACGCTGATTTTTATTTATTTAGTAGCGTTTACTTAATAGAAATGAAATCATATTAGTGGTTTAACCGACCCATAAACTCTCTGAACTATTTTTTCAGCCGTATAAATAGCATCTTCTTTAATAGTGCTTGCAGTTAAGACTGTAGCTAACGGTTCTCCCTTCTCAATGATAACACCCTGATTCGGAAGGTCATAAAGATCCCCTATATCCAGACTACCAACCTGAGATCTTTCTTGGGCATACATGACCATCTTTACTGCAAATCTTTCGGGAATGGGAACAGGCATAATGTGACCATGGCATGCTTCAAGATGTAATTCGGCCATGTTTACACCCATAGCCATTTCTGCACATTCAAATGTTCCCTGCAGGCGGGGGTTAACTTCAATAACATATATTTCATCATTTCTGATTATGAAATCCACTCCAATTGAACCGATTAGGGATAGATGGCCCACCACGTTTTGAGCAATTTCTGAGATTAAAATATCTCCAGTGTATGGCACTATGTTCCCACAGTATACGAATGGTTCCCTCTGACCAAGACTCTCATCACCAATTATTTGAGAGTTGGTGAGTATAGTTTGGGCATCGTCCCTGGTGGAAAGTACAGAAGCACTGATAGTCTCTCCATCTATAAATTCCTGCAATACCCATCCACCTTCTTCAAGAATATCAAAAATTAATTCTTCTTTATGTTTTAAACTTCGTGAATCCAACGTAAACACCCCATAACCTCCAGAACCGGATCGGGGTTTTAAAATAAACTGTTTCTCGGGTGAATTTCTGACAATTTCACTAACCTCATGAATATCACCAGGCAAAAAAGTATCAGGAAGGTTAAAATAACCTTTAAGTTTCTTGAAAAACCTGTATTTATCCTCAGCAATCCTTATATCATGGTTTCCTATGATCTTATGGGATGGAAATTTATCTGGAGTAACACCAGCGCAACAAATAATTCCATCAACATCATCCACCATCTCCAGAGCCATTTCCTCAACAATATGGGAATCGAATCGTTCAGAAAACTTACCACATGATTTAGCAGGTTTCTGATCTAAAACAGACCTCACGATATCAGCACATGGCCTTAAATCCATGACTCCAAAATAATCTGCAGAATAAACAGTATATCCTAATTTTTTAAGAGAACAAGCTACAGCGCGGGTGTTTGCACCCACTACCAGAATGTTTTCCATGTAATTCTCCTTGAAAATAAATAGTCCCGAGCGGAGTCGAACCGCCGTCGCCGGTTCCAAAGACCAGCAGGATTACCACTACCCTACGGGACTAAAACATAAAAAAGGCCGCAATTGCAGCAATCTCCTTTTAGACGGAGGTGATATTTAAACTTATCTACACCTTATTTAAAGTGGGTTAAATTATTTAAAGCGACCCAGGCATGGCTTTTTTATCGCATTTTCTCTTCAAACGGCAACTACGGCACTTTCTAGGATTTTTAGTTGGTAAAAAATCCTTCTTACCTAAAAGTAGGTCATGCACCCGATTAATGAGGGAAATTGTGTCGTGTTCTGCCTTCTGATCGAAGTATGCGGACCAGAATATATTATCAGTGCCTCGCTCCCTTAAGGAAGCCACGATTTTTCTTTTTTCCTTAACAGTGTCCTGGAAAGCAAGGCAATATCCAAAGACCTGATGAATTGATGATGGGAATGCACGGTTACCAGGTTTATCATCAATTATAACAAACTCATCTGGAGTCATCCACACCTCATCAATAAATCCTCGAATCCCGTAACTTGTTGAAATTACTGGTAACTCTCTTGACAATAGTTCAACAGTTTTTGATTCCTCCAGCATCTGTTCAAAGGTGGCAGGCTCTGCATCTCGTTTAAAGTCTTCCTCTAACCGGGCATGTTCCCTGGTTCCAATAACCATGTCCAGAGTGGGTTGAACTTCAACACCCTTAACATTTTCCAGAAATATACTGTACTCGCAGTATCCCTGTTTATTTAACCAGCTAATAGGGAAGTTGTTACGCCCTCCTATGATCATAACCTGAGATACGTCAGGATGAGGTTTAGATCTTGTTTTAGGCACTAAAAACACCTGTAAAGTTATCAAATGAAGTTTTTAATGAAACATATCATCAGGAAAAATATGTATTTCAATCAACAAATATTGATTCAGGGAAAGATAAGGTTGATGGTAGAGCATCTGATAAGTAATAATATTTACTCGTCTTTTTCTTCATGTTCCTTCTTGGTAAGGCGACTTTTAAGAGCAGTCCAAATGTCTTTATCGTCTTTCTCTTCATTATTAGGAGTACTTGTTTGGTCATCATCTGCAATGATTTTATCTGATTCTGATGACTTCTGCCCAGCTGATGGTTTAACATCAGGGAACTTCTGAACCCTCACCCCATTGGCCTGTCTTTCCTCTTTCAGAGCAGATATAAGTTTAATCCGGTCATTTTCAAGGGTTTCAATCTTATCTTCCAGTTCCTGCTGCTTTCTGCGAGTTTTATTATGCTTATTGAGAAGTTCTTTATAAGATTTAGAGAGTTGACTGTGTTTCCACTCTAATTCTGCTAGTTCAGTTTCGTACTGAGCAATATGACTTTTGTATTCCTCTTCCTGTCCTGAAATATCCTTTAATTCTCCTTCTTCATCAACAAGATCCTTAACATCATTTTGAGGTATTACGAACACGCCCATACTACAATCAAGGTTATCAGACCTTTTTAAGGGAACCAGATACTGGTTATATTCATAGGTCTTCTTCTGGCCTCCCACGTTTTTCTTGGTCTTCTTTTTATAGCATTTAACATTCGATTTTACCATTTTAACCATTAAACGACCCCTATGATGATTCAGAATGATTTTCTTACAGATATAAGTTATTGATCTTTTTTGATAAGTTAGGTTCTTGCACTTCATAAAGTTTCTTAAATTCAACTTTTGACAACTTCAATCACATGGACTTGAAAAGGGCTACGTTGTGGATCCATCTAAAGCAATCGGTTTAATTTTTTCCATTATGAAAAATATATAAGAAAAAAGGACAATAACTAATAAAACTTATCACGTATTAAATTTGATTTATATCCCTAAATTCTTAATAAATATCAATTCGGTGCCCTTAATGGAAAACAAAAAACCTATTCTTGGATATGACCGATTTTTAATGATGGCTCTCCTTAAAGAGGGACCTCTAAAGCTGGATGAACTGGAAGATAAAACAATCCTCTTTTTATCCCTCATCTGGTACCAGCAGTTACCTGAAAAAGACCAACCATTAATGGAAAGATTGTTTTTCACTTTATCTCATTTAAGATCTGAGATAGAAGATGAAAGAGATTCTAAAAAAGTCGGTGCAACCAGGGATGAATGCGAAAAACTAATTGATAGTGGATGGGTGAAACTAGATGAAGATCTTTATTCTCTAACTCCCGAGGGAGAAGTGGAAGCCCAAAAATTCGTCCAAAATATGGAAAAAAAAGTATCTATGGTGCGGAAGGATTTCTTTAAACCAGATGCGGCAGCCAAAAACACTACAGTATTAGACGCCTTCCTGGCAGTGATGAAATTGGGATCAGGGCTCATTAGTGGAAGTGTGGGGTTGACAGCCGATGGTACTGATGCTACCATGGACACAGTTTCTGCCTTTATGGTGTGGTTGGGAATTAAATACCACCGTGAAACTCTATCAACCCTACTGGTGATATTTGGATTGTTCTTCGCGTCCCTCAGTATTGGTTATGATTCAGTTACTCACATTATTAGTGCATTTTATGGGAATTTAGACCCCATGGGCATGCCTTATCTGGTTATAGTTGTTGAAGGAATTGCAATACTGGCCGCGGTTTTCTTATTTTATTATCAGCGGTACGTGGGAAAGGTTAATTCAAATTTAACCCTTATATCTCAGTCTGTAGACTCTAAAAACCATGTATTTATTGGTTTTTCCGTTATTGCAGGGGCAGTTTTTTCTTTGCAGGGAATTTACTTTGTAGATGCTCTGATCGCATTGTTCATCTCCGTTGGTATTTTCAAAGATGCCACGGATTTGCTCAGAGATGCCATCTCAGCTCGAAAAGGAGAGGAAGAAAATTATTCCCAGTTCAAACTTCCCTTAGAGGAATGCTGGGATGATAATAAAGTTATGGCCTTCCAGAACTGGATTTTATATATTTTATGGTCTGGAGAGCAAAAAACAAAATCGGAATTAGTTTTATCATTGAACAATGCCTTTAACCCAGATAATTATATTCCAGTATTATCAGAACTTAAAGCCACTTGTAAGGAGACCCATGACTTTGATGGAATATTTAAAGACCTTGTAAATCCCTTAAAAGATCACCGACTGCTCATCGTCAAGGATGAACATTATATGTTAACTGATTCTGGAGGTAAGTATTTGGAAGAGTTTATGGCGAATTTTGATTACTATGATGTGCATATTTCAGATACTATCCTTCTGGCAATGGCTGAGGATGTTAAATAGTTTTTCACATCCTGAACATTATTATTAAATCAGATGATAATCAAGAGAAAAAAAAATGAGAATAAGTAATTCTAAAACTTATTTCTTGCATTATTCGCCGCAGATATTAATTGACAATATTTGAACCTCAAATATTGGATATTATCCCCAATAAGTTCATTTATGAACTTCTCAACACTTTCATCATCTAAAAAATCGCGTATTTTATATAATTTTGCCATAAAAAACAATCCCCCAGCTATAACAATATTGTTCTTGATGACTTATATAACTTACCACAATTTCTTTGTATGTCTAAGTGTAATGAATTTCGTTATAGTTCTGAATAACGAAGTTAAATGAAACTCGAATTCATGACAATTAAATTTGAAATCCATTAATAACAAACTTTTTAGGAAAGAATATGGGACATCTAAGTAAATGTGTGAGACTAATGAATAATTATATTCCTATTGGCCCTGAATAATGCTTAAGATTAGGTTTAATATGGTAAATGGATAATATTTATATACTTTTAAAAAAGATAATAACTTGGGGTCAGTTTAGATTATTCTTCCGATAACTTGTGGAAATAGGGAACTCTAATCGTATTAAATTAGAGGGATTCTTGGATGAGGCTTCGTATATCTTTAAAAACATTGAATGATGATTATTTAATTCCTTATAATTATAGTCATATTCTATCTGCAATCATTTACCGTAAAATCGCTGATTTAAATTTAGCCAGCGACCTTCACGCATCAAAAGATTTTAAACATTTTACTTTTTCTCAGATAAACGTTCCCCGCCGTAAACCCTCCAGGAATGGTATTATATCCCGAGACGGCAGGTTTCATTTCTATATTTCATCACCTCATGATTATCTTATTCAGAGTATGGTGGAAGGCTACCTGGATGACCCTCAGATCATTTTCAGGGGAGATAATATAATGGTCGAGCAAGTGGAACTTTTAAAACAACCTAATTTAAAGAAAAATTCTCCGGTGAAGATGAAAACCTTGTCCCCGGTGATAGCCAGAATAAAACGAGAAGATGGTCGTATATGGGACCTTAACCCAGGGGACCTGCGGTTTTACACCGCCCTGCAGCAGAACCTCATTAAAAAGTACAACTCATTCTACGCTGATTCCAATTACAATGGTGATGAGTACGTTAAAATCGTCCCTGAAATGGATTCTGT
>JAHKLP010000011.1 GCA_020855015.1 Methanobacterium sp. | reverse complement strand
TTGATAACACAAAATTTTGGTTCGCAGGTTCCCGAACGTAAGAAGTTATGCGAACTATCCCATATAAATGTTACTGTTCGCATTGAACCGAACGTACTTATATATTCGAACAAAATATATACAACTAAATTAACGAATAAATATTCAATACAATAATAATGAAAATAATAATCTGAGGGAATTAAATGGCTCCACTTAAAACCAAAAGTCGTGTTAAAATATTTTCAACAAAATCTGGGATAAATATTATCCAAAGCCCAATAAAAGCCCAGATACTATCACTTCTCAAAGAAGGCGGTATGAGTGGATCCCAGATCGTGGCATCCACCATAAGATCTAAATCAACTATATCAGCACATTTACAAGACTTAGAAGATGCAGGAATAATAGATTGGGTAATAGACCCCGAAGACCGTCGACGTAAAATCTATTACATTAACTCAAAATTTCTGGGAGATGTCTCATCAGAAAAAGAAATTAAAGACGATGATGACAAATATCTGCAAGATTTTGTGGTAGAATCAGAAGACCCCCTGAAGTTCTTCAGATTCATGTTCAGATCCATCCGAGTAGCACTTATGGATGAAGGCATAAACATTGACCCCATACTTCGCAATGCAGGAATCAAAGTGGGAAATACCTTTTACAAAAAATTAAAAAACCCTGATCTCAACGAATTCATTGATAATCTGGCCAGATTCTGGGAAACAAACCAATTAGGCCGAATAGAAATAAAAAGCATAGATCCCCTTATTATCCAGTTATATGACTGTTTCGAATGTGAAGATCTGCCAAAAATTGGTAGAACCGCCTGTTCCTTCGACTCAGGCATACTTGAAGCTATTTTCTCCCGATACTTCCAGGAGCATGTTGAAGTGACGGAAGTTAAATGTTACGCCAAGGGAGATGACTACTGCCAGTTCATGGTAAAAACTAGTTAATAAATTAGTCACTGCAACCTTCTGATATAAATCTCCCAATTGCCCCTGAAGCTTTCAAAACATCCTTGATGCAACCATAATGCCCCCATATAGAATTATATAGAAATAGTTCTGAGTTTCTGAGACCTTCCTTTAAGGGCATGATACTGAATTTTTCATCAACTATCTGATCCTGGTGTATTCCAATCACCAGGGCAGGGACAGAGATCCGGGATATTTCATGGGTTAGATCATGGTTAAACATTGCTTTATTTCTCCATATTATATCATTCGCATCCCAATTAATCGAATCGGCCTTTCTCTCACCCACACCTGCAAGAAATTCATTTCTAGAATCAAAACATTCTTCATAGTTTTCTGGGGAGAGTGACCATAGGTAACTGAGGTAGGCAACGTGTTCCATAACTTTGACCGGATTCTGGACGTATTTTCCCTTATTGTATTTAGCATCACCCTCAATGATCTGGTTCATGAGATGGTAAACTCCAAACATCCTGTTTGATAAATGATGACTGGTTCCATGAAGTATCAGGAAATCCATGAAATCAGGATATTCTAAAGCCCAATGCAGGGCCTGAAATCCACCCATTGATGTGCCCATAATGCCCTGAAGATGTTCAATCCCCAATCCCTGCCTTAACAATTCATACTGGGCCACTATCATGTCTTTAATGCTGTATTCAGGGAAATCTGTGCCCATGCTTGTGCTGGATGGGCTGGATGATCCTGGTGTTCCCAATGCTGTTGGGCTTATCACATAGAACTTCCTGGTGTCAATGGCCTTCCCAGGACCTATAACACTACTAAGGTTTTTCACAGAAGCGTAGTCTCCGCTCCACCCATGGAGATATAAAAATGCGTTGGCAATATTTCCCTGTTCATCAAGTTTTTTGGTTCCCTGAACTGCATATTCCATTGATAAATCAGAGATAACCATCCCAGATTCAAATTTGAAGTCGTGAAGAGTGTGATTTTTTTGTTTAAGCAAGAAGAATCCTCCAATATTAAAGTTGTGGTATTTTAAAAAATTAATGGGATTTTTCAAATTTAACTATGGTTGTTGAAAGATACTTTCCCTTTTTGGCAAAGCCAGTAGATATTTCTTCATCATCCATTCCACAATTTTGAACAGAGATGATGTGTTTATCCCTTGAATCATCATTTATGATTTCTTCTAGCATACCAGAGTGGCGAGAAGTCTTCATGATCACTGCCGTGTCTGCGTGCTCCAAAATTTCTTTTAGTCGCTGGTCCACCTTGGGAACTACTATAACTATCTCATCCTTCTCACCCAATGTGATACCTGCACTGGCAGCACAACTGGTAAATGATGTTATTCCTGGAATCATTTCCACCAAATAGCCTTCATCCTTAATTATATTTGCTATATAGGAAAATGTGCTGTAAATAGAAGGATCTCCAAGGGTTATAAAAGATACATCCCTGCCTTTTTCAAGTTCGTCCATTATCAGTTGCGCGGCGTCAGTCCAATAAATTTCCAGTTCCATTTTATCCTCTATCATGGGAAAAAGAGGTTCAAATATGGTATAATCATCTTTTCGTTCCTTTAAAACATTCTGGACTATTGAAAGGGCTAAGCTAGGTTTTGCCTTTGAAGATTTAGGAGCGCATATAACTGGTACTGATTTTAATGTTTTTATTCCCTTGACTGTGAGCAATTCAGGGTCTCCAGGACCCACACCCACACCAATGAGTTTTCCTTTATCCATATAAAACACCGATTAATAAAAAAATTGATTCTGAATTCTAATCCTTAGATTAATTAATTATCCATTCTGGTTTAAAAAAATAGCATTATTTTCCCAAAGATCGTAACAAATACTGTTAAAAAAGTAATATGTAATGGTGATTTCACCAGAGCTTTTAAATCACATTATGAAAGAAAAATTTGATAAAAAATCTCAAAAAAATGTAATAACCGCAATATATATAAATAGGCTGGCTTGCAGTTGTTATTAGAATTCAATTCTAATTAAACATGTTTTAAAGGTTTCAAAACTTTATGTATTTATACCACTATCAAAATATAAGTCATTATGGAAAACGGCTTTTTCTGTAACAAATGTGGAATGATAAAAGACCGCTGCATATGTGCATCAGACAATTCTAAGCAAGTTAAAACACCTAAAATATCGACATCACGGCTTGAAACAATTAAAAAGCAGTTCCCACATATTGATGAGGAGATAATAGAAAAATTCCCCTTTCAATCCCCCCGGGAAGGTCAATTAGAAATAATATCCGAAATTGTGGATGCTATTGAGCGTGGTTATTCCAATATTATCCTTGAGGCAGGTACTGGTACTGGGAAATCAGCGGTAGCCACCACCCTGGCCAGAATATATCAGCCAGCCTATATATTAACCATGACTAAACAGCTCCAGTCCCAGTATGCTGCAGAGTTCGGTTACCCACTAGTTAAAGGGCGCGGCAACTTCTTATGCCAGAATGAAAGCTTGGAGTACAATTGTGACCAGGGCACATGCCAGACCATTCCCAGTACCCAAAAATTTGTTTGTGATTATGGTATCAGTAAATCACCCTTTGATGGTGAGATGCGTGCATTTCAGGATGCATTTGGAACACCGATCTATTTCCGTTCCAATGAGAGGTGTCGTTATTGGGATCAAAAAGCTGTGGCTGTGGAAAGTCCCATAACTTTAATGAACTATGATTACGCACTACTTGAACTCAACTATGTTAAACACTTTGGAAAAAGGCATTTAATGGTTTTGGATGAGGCCCATAATATAGAAAATAAGTTAATGCAGCGTTTGGAGGTCAATCTCTACAACCGCCGTTTGGAACGCGAAATCAAAAAGAAAATACCTCCCAGTATGATGAAGTACCATGACCCCCAGGAATGGATACTTTTTGTTGAATCCCTTTATGATGATTATCAAGACATTAACCTTAAAACAATCCCTAAAAGATCGGCTGATCGTGTCAACCGTATGAAAATGAATCTTAGCGAGCTTTCCCGTAACTTGGAGAATAATCCAGAAAACTGGGTGGTGGATACCAGTCCAGGAGGAGTTTCATTTAAACCTCTCCGGATTAACACTTACGCTGGAGACAGGCTCTTCAACCATGCTGATATTCGGCTTTTTATGAGTGCCACCATCCTGGATAAGGATTTATTCTGCCAGTGGCTGGGTATCGAACCTGATGAAACCTATTATATGGAAATTAAAAGTATTTTTCCACAATCATCACGCCCCGTGCATCTGAAACTTGTGGGAAACATGTCTCAGCGCCTTATAAAACGTACCGCACCTAAAACTATTCCTATTCTGGAAAAAATCATTAATCATCATGAAAAGGAGAAAGGACTTATTCACACCCATAACTACAAGTGCCAGCAGTACATTATGAAGCATCTTAAAAATCCTCGGTTAATGGGCCATAACCCCAAAAACAGGGAACAAGTTCTTAACAGATTCGAACATTCCAAAGACAAAAGGGTTCTGGTCAGCCCCTCGATGAGTGAAGGAGTAGATTTGCCATATGAAAAGTGTCAGTTTCAGGTTATTTATAAGATACCATTTCCCTACCTCGGAGATCCGCAAATAAACCAAAGAAAACAGTTGGACCCTCCATGGTATGCCTATAAAACAATTATGACCCTACTACAAGCCTATGGGCGGGGGATGCGAGCAGAAGATGATTACTGTGAAACTTATATTTTGGATGGTAACTTTCGTATGCTACTGCGCAATCCCCTATACCGTAACCTGGTGCCAAGCTTCTTCAAAGAAGCTATACAGAGAGAATGAAAGCCATGTAATTATAAACGGAGAGATAGTTTTAATATAGAGTTTTAATAAACCAAGAATATTATATTGAATGTCATTATTATTTCCCGGCCGAATCAAGTAATGAGAGGTATTGATAAATGTCCGAACTCTCCAAGGTGGACATATACAGACAAATTGATGTTCTAAGGCAAAGTTTGCTGGACCTTACCATGCGTAACCAGCTTCTGAACTTCCGTCCCCGCACCATGACTGTGGAAGTCAAAGATGCCGAACTGGCAGAGATATACGACCGATTAGTCCTTAAAAAAACTAAAAGAAAACTTTTACAGTTCATACCACGTGGAGAAACAGTTTTATCCATTACTGAGCAGGAAGAAGAGACTTATTTTGAAAAAAAAGAAATAGGGAATGTAATCTCTACTGACGATGTAGCCAAATTAGATCGAGAATCTGAATTTAGCGTTGACAAAACAAATCAAATATCAGATTCATCCCTAACTGAAGCAACTGGAAATATAGATAATGATAAACAGCTGCCCATTGCCGATTCAGAAGAAGATCAGTTATCAGAAAAGGTTTCTGCCGCCGATTTTGATGATAATGCAGATGAAACCATGGAAGACAATGCTTTCACGGACATTTCGCAACCAACGAGCAGTAAAGATGAATTAACTGGCGAACAAACTTCCCTACTCTGGGAATCACCCTCTCTGGATCAGGAAACCCTGGAAAAAAATAAAGAAATTTTTTTATCCACTGATTTAACTCCCTCTGAACTCCAAAGACGACTTTTTTACATAAACCAACGTGCCAGATCAGTTATGGAAGAACAGGGATACAACATTCTGTATCTGGCCATGGGATTCTTAAAATGGAAAGAAGAAAATGGAAATAACGGATTCCGAGAAGCACCTTTACTACTAATTCCTGTGGAACTGGAAAGAAAAAGAGTGAAAGGTTCCTTTAAACTACGCTGGACTGGAGAGGACATAATAACAAACATATCCGTACAGGCAAAACTAGCAGATAATGGAATAGAAATCCCTGACTTTGAAATGCCAAGGACAAAAGAGGGTGTAGATGAATATTTAGACCAAGTAACTGAATCAATTTCCAGTGAAAAGGGATGGGAAGTTATTCCCAAAGTTTTCCTCGGATTTTTCAGTTTCACAAAATTCGTGATGTACAAAGACCTGGATCCTGAAAGCTGGCCTGAAGACATGCCACTGGAAGAAAACCCCTTAATTAAAGCCATATTCGATCCATCAGAAGAAGAATTAGGTGTAGGATTCCAAGAAAACCAGGTGGACGTGGAACTCTCATCTGATAATGTTTATCATGTTTTAGATGCAGATTCATCCCAGATATCGGTGATCGAAGATGTGAAAAATGGCCGTGACTTGGTGGTGGAGGGACCCCCAGGAACTGGTAAATCCCAGACCATTGTAAACCTCATTGGCGAACTCCTGGCACGTGGAAATACTGTACTTTTTGTTAGTGAAAAAATGGCAGCCCTTGAAGTGGTTAAAGGTCGTCTGGACAGTGTGGGGTTGGGAGAATTCTGCTTAGAGCTGCACAGTAAAAAATCAAACAAAAAAGATGTCCTTGAAAAACTAGAAAGCGTCCTAAGAAACCCCAAACCAGTAGAATTAATGTTAGATGAAGATTTAAACACCGTAGAAGAGCTAAAATCTGATTTAAATGAATATATCATTTTAATACATTCCCCTTACGGTGAAATTAGATGGACACCATACCAGTTTTTCGGTGCTAAAGAAAAGTCCCTGCAACATTTTGAAAAATCCGGAAAGCGAATGCCACGTTTCACAATGGAAGAAGGTGAAAATTGCACTCTAAGAGAATGGCAGAGAACTCTTAATAAATTCAAAGAACTGGGAGAATTATACAAACTGGTAAAGCCAATATCCTATAATCCATGGAATTTAACTCAACCAGACCCCATACTACCTGCTGAAGAAGAAGAAATTGAAACTCTGCTAACTGACACCATTGAAATCTTAAACAACATTGAAGATAAGGCCCAGAAACTGTCTAAAATTTCAGGAATTAAAATTCCTGCCACGCTGGAAGAAATGGAACACTTAATAGCTGCAGTGGAGATAATTTCCTCCTTCCCCTCACTGGAAAGGGAGATACTTTTAAACACCCAATGGGACTATGACAAACTTCAAGTCTACAACCTCATTAAAAGTCTGGAAGAATTCCAATCAAGAGAAAAAAGCTTGAAGAGATTTAAAAAAGGAGTTCTGGACCAGGACCTCCTTTCACTTTTAATGGATTTCCAGGAACAGAAACCCAAACTCCTGAAATTCTTAAGTGGAGACTTCAAGAAAGTCAAAAAGAGAATAAGAAAACTTTACCATGGTAAAGCTCCAGATGATGATGAAGTAATAGCTCAAGACCTGGAAGAACTCATAAGATGCCAGAAAATACGGCTTAAGATTAGAGAACAGGATGAATTGGCCAGATCCCTCTTTGGCTCCCATTGGAAGAGCGAAGAAAGTGAAACTGAAAACCTGAAGAACATATCAGAATGGATCCTCAAATTCCGAAAATCACTTGAAGAAGGCCGTATAACCGAAAAAATTGTTATAATCTTGGATTCAGTTGAACAAGATGAAGTTAAAAGGATCAGCAAACAAATGCACTTGGATTACGACCAGATCACGCAGAACATTAGTCGTTTGGATCGTTTCCTGCATTTTGATCCGGATTCTGTTTTGGGAACCAATCTGATACAAAGCCCCATTGACTATTTAATATCCCAGGTTTCCCTTTTAAAAGCTAGTCTCTCTGATTTACAGAATTGGTCCCGTTTTAGCTCCTCAAGAACTGAGTGCCTGAAAACAATTGGATCTAACTTGGTAGAATTAGTTGATAATGATGAAATTGAAGGAAAAGACATTATTCCCTGTTTGGAGGGTAATTTCGCAGATTCCATGCTACGTAACTTCTTCTTAAAGGAGCCTTCACTCTCCCGCTTTGTTGGTGATGTGCATGAGAAGAAGATAAATGAATTCAGAGAACTTGACAGCAAAATAATAAAACTCAACCGGTTCCGAATAGCAGAGAAACTTTACGAAAATCGGCCTTCGCTTTCGAGCACGGCCTCCCCACGTTCAGAACTGGGAGTTCTCAAAAGCGAATTTTCCCGTAAAAGGGGACATATGCCCATCAGGAAATTGTTATCCATCTGTGGAGGCATAATACAGAACATAAAGCCCTGTTTCATGATGAGTCCACTATCAATAGCCCAGTACCTGGACCCGTATAGTGTTAAAAACCTACGGTTTGATTACGTTATTTTCGATGAAGCCAGTCAAGTTAAACCAGAAGACGCTCTTGGAGCGCTTTTAAGGGCCAAATATGCAGTAATAATGGGTGACACAAGGCAATTACCTCCCACTACTTTCTTCGATATTTTGATTGATGTGGAGAGTGATGACTATGACCTGGCTGTTCTGGCAGATATGGAAAGCATACTCCACTTATGCAAGCGTAGCTTTCCCTCCAAGATGCTTCGCTGGCACTACCGTAGCCGTCATGAATCTCTCATAGCAGTGAGTAATCAAGAATTTTATGACAACCATCTTCTGATCTACCCTTCCCCCTGCCAGGAGTCGGAGGAACTGGGACTGAAACTGGTGCACCTCCCAGATACTGTATATGACCGAGGTAAAACTGCCACTAACCGTGGCGAGGCTAAAGAAGTTATTAAAGCTGTTTTTGAACACTTCAAGAAGTATGGGGACAGCAAAAGTCTGGGCGTAGGCACTTTTAACGTCCGCCAACAACAAGCCCTCTTGGAAGAACTGGAATTGCAGTTAAAACTAAACCCCAGAATGGAAAAATACTTTAACACACATTTGGAAGAGCATTTCTTCATTAAAAACCTTGAAACCATCCAGGGAGATGAAAGAGATGTCATAATGGTTAGTGTAGGTTATGGTTTTGATTCCGAAAAACGTTTAAGCCACAACTTCGGACCAGTGAACCAGGACGGGGGAGAAAGACGTTTGAATGTTCTTTTAACGCGCGCACGTGAAAAATGTGTGATATTCTCCAACTTCCGAGGTCAGGACTTGCATCTAAGCAGTAACGCACCGTTTGGTCTTCGTGCATTTAAAGAATTTCTAGAATATGCCGAAAATAGAACTTTACGAATGTCTGACCTGGTTCAGGATACCAGCGATGCAGCCTTTGAAGATGCAGTATACGAATTTCTATGTGAGAAGGGATATCAGATCCACCGTCAAGTAGGTTGTGCTGGTTTCCGTGTAGATCTGGCAATTGTGGATCCTGAATATCCTGGACGTTATCTCCTGGGAATTGCCTTTGACGGGCCCATGTACCAGACCAGCAGGGTGGCACGGGACCGGGACCGCTTGAGGCAGCAAGTCCTAGAAGGGCTCGGATGGAGATTCCACCGACTTTGGTCCACAGACTGGTATAGAAACCGTTCAGAAGTTCAAAAAAACTTATTAGCTACTATTGAAGAACTTCTGGGTGAGGAACGTCCTCAGCAGGAGATTATTCCCCCAGTAGTTGAGGATGATGTAGAAGAAATTGAACAAGTTGAAGAGGAAATTCTGGAAACTGAAGAAGAAAATATCAGTGAACTTGATGTTGAAGATAAATCACCAGATGAAATACCCGAATACAAGCTTTGTGAAGATCCCTGCGTTGATGTATCTGGAGATCTCCACAGTCAGCCGGTTGGAGATGTGGCTCATGCAGTGATGAAAGTGGTTGAAGAAGAAGGACCCATCCACTATGATGAAGTTGTACGACGAGTACGGACATTCTGGAGGCTTAGCCGAGCTGGAAGACGTGTTCAGAGTGTTATGAAGGAAGCTATCCGCCTGGGAGTCCTGGATGGCCAGATAATCCAGAAAGGAGACTTTTTATACTATAAAGATGCTCCGGTTGTAGTGCGCCGACGAACTGGTGACCCTCCTGCCAAAATGGATATTATAAGTGAAGAAGAGATAGCAGCAGCAGTTAAAATGGTTTTAGAATTACAGTACGCCACCCAAATAGATGAGCTAGTGCGTGAAGTTTCCAGACTTTTCGGAGGTAAAGTAGCCCGCAGCTCAGCAATTAAGAGGATAAAAGGAGTTATAAAGGATTTAATCCAGGAAAAAGAGATTGAAGAACGTCCTGATGGGATGATAGATGTGGTTAGAAATTAATATACCATTTAAAGTTTCATTAAATCAGTTGTATATTGGCTAATAAAAATAAAAAAATCTAAGTGCAATATCATCATATAATTTGAGAAATCTATTCAAAAACCATTATTTTTCAGTCAACGGCAAATCCATCGCTTTCCACATGGTAATTTCGCCAAGAATATTAAATATATTAGTAAATCCCAAATCTTGCATAATGCCTAACGTTTTAACCCCTCTAACACCGGATCCACAGCAAATTAGGTATTTCTTCTCCCTGTCTTGCTTTTCCAGTTGCTCCCTGAAGTCTTCCGAATAAAAATCCAAGTTAACCGCTCCTTCAATATGGCCATTGGAGAATTCCTTAGGAGTTCTAACATCCAATATAACAAAATTAGGGTCTTCAAAGTTTTCTTTAACAAATGTAAATGCATCCTGAGGACCTATATTCACAATAACTTGATCCAACTCATTTTCCAGTTCGGACATCCATATTCCCCCAACAACGCCTCATTCATGACTAATATGTTAATCAAAGGGGTTGTCTATAGTTATTAGTTGCGTTAAAATTCTGTGTTTTTTTTGGGTTCGTATGTTGTTTCTTTTGGGTACTGTATCCCAATAAATATTTGCTTTTTGGGGAAAACTGATTATTTTCAAGTTTATTAGGCATGGAAATTTATATTTTATGATTTTTTTTAAATTTCTTGAAACAATTTCTTCGTTATCATCCCAGATGTCCACGAACCATTATTTAAAGCTTTAACTCTCTCAATACTAATGCAACATGAGTAAGTTTCATCAAAGGTTACGCTTTGTTTAAAATATAATAGTTCTCGTAGAGTTTTTGGCCTTATTTATCTTATGGTCATTCAGATTATTGAGCCTGAATCTTTTATTTACTGTCTAACACACATTCTGAGATTTTCGTTGATAAAACTATTGAGATTTAGGAATTACCACTGGAATACCCTCGAAATTGGTTACGTGCACATCAACACCATAAGTTTTCTTTATAATTTCGGGGGTTATAACCTCCTTTCCACCGGAAGTAAATACCTGACCATCCTTTAATATTATAAATTTGTCGGAATATCTTAGTGCGAGATTTATATCGTGCATTACCACAACAGAAGCAATATTTTTAGTGCCGGAGACTTCCCTTAATATTTTCATCACTTCTAGTTGATTTTTTAAATCAAGATCGCTGGTAGGTTCGTCTAAAAGCAAAATCTGAGGTTCTTGAACCAGCGCCCTTGCAATGACTACTTTTTGCAGTTCTCCACCACTTAACTCATTAATATAACGTAGGGAATATTCTTCGAGCCCCATGATCTTAAGTATTTCTTCTGTTAATTCTATATCCTTCCGGGAAACATCCCATTTTATGTAGGGCTTCCTACCCAAAAGAACAGCATCAAAAACTGTCACAAACCCATTTTCTGAAGTTTGGGGCACATAACCAATTTTTTGGGCAATTTCAATAGATTTCATCTGTTTTAAATCCCTATCCTCAACAAATATCATTCCCTCTTTGAACCTTAAAATGCGGTTTATGCACTTCATCAGAGTGGATTTTCCAGATCCATTAACACCCAGTATTGAAATGAAATCCCCTCTTTTTACTTCGAAATTCACGTCACATAAAACTGGCACGCTTCCATAAGAAAATTCTACCTTATTCACCGAAAGAACCATTTTATCGCCTCATTTTCATTATAATGTAAAGAAACATTGGTGCACCCAAAAATGCAGTTATAATTCCAACTGGCAAAACAATTGGTGACAAAATCGACCTTGCTAACGTGTCGGATGCTAAAAGTATTAAAGCACCTAAAATAGCAGATGTGGGGATTAAAAACCGGTGATCATGGCCGACGATTCTCCTCATGATATGTGGAGCTATCAAACCCACAAACCCGATGACTCCCAAAAACGCCACTGTAATCGCTGCTGTAAATGATGAAATTAACATTCCGTGAATCCTTAATCTCTCTGTGTTTACACCCAATCCCTTCGCAGTTTCTTCTCCACTTTCTAAACTGTTATAGTCCCAGGAATGATAAAGGAAATAGGCAATGGCAGGTATCATAAAGATCAACATGATCCAGACATCATTCCAAACCGCCCGTCCCACATCACCAAAGGTCCAGAATACAGTAGCTGCTACCTGAGCATCAGTAGCAAAGTACTGTAAAAACATGGTCCCAGCACCGAACAATGCACTCATGGCAACTCCGGCGAGTATCATTACCTCAGGAGTTACGCTACGCATCTTAACAATTAATAGGATAGCGGCAACCCCTATTAGTGCCCCAGCGAATGCTGCAAAAACTGTGAGGTAAGGATTATTCACAATAACCGCATCAGCATGGGTGCTGTGTAAAGTTCCTGCACCCAGTATTATTATCGCAAATGCAGCTCCGAATGCTGCACCCTGAGAAATCCCCATGGTAAATGGACTTGCTAAAGGATTCCTAAGAACACATTGCATTATAGAACCCTCAATACCCATTAAAATTCCTGCAATTATGGATGCAAGAATTCTGGGAATTCGAATATTCCATATAATCGAAGCAGCCGTAGCTTCCCGATTAAAAAGGGCGGTTATTATATCTAAAGTTGATAAATTAGCTGATCCTACTTTAATAGACAGAATTATTAAAGATATTAAGGCCAATACTAGAAAAACTATCATGAGTAATTTTCTTCTAGTATAAGCCATGTAACGACTGATTGTTGTATTTTCGCACGACAATTAACTCACTTTTTTGGATATTATAAGTTTGTTTCTTGATTTAGTTCCAAAGGACGGGTTAAGATGATCTACATGATGTACGTCCATTATCTCAAAGCCCATATCTTCTAAATACGCCAAATACTCCTGAAATGACAGATCACCCTTAAAGCTATACCTGGTACTGGCCTTCATTGATTTTTCGAAGTTTGCAAAATTCCACTCCAAGTTATCCAGAACATCAGCCAGAGTCTGATTTTCATCTTCTGGGAAATACTGTTTATTTACAAATAATCCCCCCATATTAAGGGAATTATAGACTTTTTTGGCAATTTTAGGGTTTTTACCACCCGGATTATATGAGGAAAAAATCATATCATAAGGCCCTTTAAGATCATCCTGATAGAAATTTCCTGGAATGGTTTTCACATCCGCTCCGTATTTTTGGATGTATTTTTCGGTTTCCACAGTTACAGGCGCTAGATCAAAAACGTGGCAAGAAATGTTGGGATTTGCCTTGCTAAGGGCTATGGAGTACATCCCATGACCACCAGCCAAATCAAGTAAGGTTTTGGAATTCATGAATTCATCATAGGAAGCAATGATTTCCACTGTATCTTGAAGTTCTCCAGATATGCAGTCTTCAGCCATTACTTGTATTATGAATGGGAAAAACAGTTCTTCTTTCTTGGAAATATCCCCTTTAAGAGTATCACTTAAATTGTTCCATAGATCAGCGTTTTCTTGCAAAGATACTATGCAACTACTCCGATCATAATTAGAATTAGAGTCTAGATATAGTTGGGATAAACCTGAATTCTGGTAAAAATTATTCTCCTTCTCTATTAAACCAATCTTTGCCAAGGCCTCTAAAATATAATAAGAAAATACTGGTTCAATTTCTAATCTCTGAGATAGTTCTTCATAGGTTATTGGATCTTTTAAGTTATCAAAAACTCCCATTTCAACTGAAGACTTTATAATGTTAAATGTTTTCAAGCCATTGAAGGCATTTTCAACTATCTCTTGTAATTTTTCGTGTGTTATATCTGGCCTTTCTAGAATGTTCATTCTTACCACTTGATCCCTATAAAAAATTAAAAAAAGAAAATCATAACTCGATTTTCTTGAATCCTCCCTGAACTGCTTTCATGTGATTGTAAACAGGTTTACCCACAAATTTCTCAAAGATTTCATCAGCCTTTTCTTCGGGGTCCACATCTTTAAATTGTTCGGGATATAGAATCTTCCCAACGTAGTATGAATCGGCTAATAATATGTCCTTGTTATAACTGTAAAGACAGTAGGACATCAATCCATACACTTTACCATTCTTTACTGCCTTTAAATTTTTATATTCTGGAAATTTTGAGGTATCGTTTATCACCGATGCTACACTGGATTCTTCAATGAAAATCACATCAGGATCCCACTTTATTAATTGTTCCTTATCTATCTGGACTGCTATTGAAGTGTCATTAGTGCTGACATTACCAGCAACGTTTTTAGCATTTACCATTCTGAATGTGGGATAGAATGCATTGGTAGATGTTATGCCATGAGAGCCGCGGTAAGCATGCCCTCCCACATAAACTGTAGATTTGTTACTGTCTGCGACGTCCTTAGTCCGTTTGTTCAAGTCTTCTTCACAGGAATTGATATAATTCACGAGTTCATCTGCTCTTTCACTTTTACCCAAGACTTTGCCCATTATTTTCAGGGAGTTTTTATACTTTTCCATCTGGTCTGGTGTTCCCACACCCATAGTATAAACAACAACTGTCGGAATGCCTGTTTTAGATTGAATATCTTCGGCTTGGCTGGCATCAGCTGCAAAAACAACATCGGGGTTTAGTTTTGCAATTTGCTCGTAGTTTATTATGCTTTTCTTGGCATTACCCACGATGGGGAGACTCATTAGTTCTGGGTGGGCAACAGTATAAGGTAATTGATTTCCCCAAGCCCCAGTAGAATTTGTTTCCATCTGTTCTATTCCCACGATTTTGTCAGTGGCATTTAGATAAACTATTTCTCTGGCTGAACACCCAGTTCCCACCACCTTATTAACCTGAACCGGGACTTCTACTGTCCTACCAGCAACATCTGTTATGGGGACTGTTCCATTACTATTTGAAGCTGATCCACCCATTCCAAAGATGTAGAATAAAGCTCCACCCACTAATGCTACGATAATAATAATTACTGCTAATAACTTCTGATTGATAAAACCACCTCCGATTTTTAATAAATGTAATAGAAATACATTATAATACTTTCGATCGAAGTAATAATACATATATATATGAATTCTTGAAATGTAATACTGAAAAATAAAATAATACCAACTTTATAAATAACCAGTTAGAAGATAATACTGTATATAATGCTGTAAAAGTATGATCATATAATCTTTGGAAGTTGGAGATAATCCTAATCAATTAAATCATAACAAAAATTCAAATGACAGGAAAATCTGTTAAAAAAATTAAAAAATTAATTTCTTGAATAATCTTCAAAACAGGGAATGCAAACAAAATCACTATTTTCTACCCTTGCCCTGTGTTCGGCAACCAGTTCACCACATTTAGAACATTTTACTGACCCAAATATCTGGGCTTTTCCAGGAATTTCAATATCCACATACTCTATTTTGAAGAGTTCATCCTCAGGCATGCTCAAGATTTTTTCTGAAATATCATCTTTTCGTTTCTCGAATTCCATTTCATCTTCAGGTTTCGCTTCTCCAGAAAATGCTTTTGTTCTAAGATTAGCGAATTCAGGATCAATTTCGTCAATGGGTATATTTAAAGACAAACGCAGAGTTTTTCCAGTGCCACGGTTGATGAAGGTGTATACGTTTTTCCCATAATCCTTAAATATTAAATTTCCTTTTCCAAAGGTACAGCCAGTGATCACTTGAATGGCATCAACACTACAGCTGTCATTTTCCACAATGGCCAATAATTCTTCATCCACTGCTCTAGAAGATATTAATTTATCAGTAGCTATCTCTGCAGCACGGATTCCTATTGCCACACCAGGACATGAATGTCCATGAAATTCTATAACCTTTGAAAATATATCATTTTCTTCACTAGCCATCTTTTCACCATCTCTTTAAGCATTATAAAAATTTAAACTCCTAATCAAACCATATTATAAATCTAAAATAGCTCATCAAATGCTTTAAAGCTATTTTTTCTAAATTTAATTATAGATAATCACTTATAAATCTTATCAGAATATTAAAAAGTATTACATTTGCAGGCATTTTCCATGCTATCGTAATATTCGATTATTTTTCTAAACGAAGAATTAAGCCTGATAAATGACATTCAAAAGTAATTTACCCATTATCACTGTAAATTAGACACTTAAAGCCGCAAGTTATTCATTCAGATGATAAACTTATAACTATGATAATATTAATGAGAATAGAGAATTAATGAAAGATAAAAATTATATAACTCTATCTGGGGAAAGCTCATATCATATATTATCCTTAATGAATAATTAACCCCTGAAAAAGTCAAGGAGATACTACAATGGTAGAAAAAAGTCGGCCAAATCGTTTCACAGAGGTTCTTGGTGAAGATGTGGATAATGCATTCAAAAAATTGGCATCCGAAGTCTTAAAAGACGGGACCCTAACCCTTAAAGATAAAAGTATTATAGGACTGGCGTGTGCAGTGGCAGTAAATTGTGATTCCTGTGTAAAAGCCCATAAAAAACAGGCCCTGAAAGCAGGAGCCAGGGAAGGGGAAATCATGGAAGCGGCAGCTGTGGCCGGGCTGGTGCGCATGGGTTCTGGTTTTAACACTGCCTATGCAATTATAGACGAATGTGAACCTCGCAAAACAATACACTTTAAAGCAAATGACGATTTATTGAAGGAAACTCAGAGAAGAAATGAGGATAAACCTATACCAAGGAAGCCAGATGGATATGTGACCACTATGGCTGGAAAAAATGATTATAACAAAAATAAAGAATAACATAGCGGACCTGGGGGGATTTGAACCCCCGACCTTGGGATCCGAAGTCCCACGTCATATTCCAGGCTAGACTACAGGCCCATTAAAAAGCCTAATAAACCATAGGCAAGTGACTTGTTAGGTTTTTTTCACTTATAAAATTATTCTTATTAGAGTTAAAAAACCCTTTTACATGTAACCAGATTAAAAAAATTATAAGAATGATAATTAAAGAAAAAAATTTTTTCCAGCGATTATCTTCCTTCCATCTCTAGTCCTTCAGCAGCATTAGAGTAGATTAATCCACTGAATCGGCCGCCAAACATTAATACATAGGCATTATGCAACATAATCACTAAGAACGCTATCAAGAATGTTGATCCCATGTTCATGAAGTGAGTAAAGATCATACTGATGATTAATCCAAGAATCTCAATTATTATTGAATAAACCACTAGATATGAAAGATATCTGCCCCATCCTAGATTTTTTATCAACTGAAAAACTATTTTAAAATCAAAAACAGCCCCGAAGCGGTTTTCAGCGACCATATTAACTATTGATAGTATAAATACAATGTTTACTAAAAAACCAATGAATGCCAAAATTATCGTTGAATAAACTCCGTTGACGCTTAAATCAGGATTTCTGGAAATTATCAGGGCAAACATAACAATATAAGATGGGATACCATAGATTATGGAGGCTGCAATTATTTTAAAACCTTGGCTTATTAAATCTCCGGACTTGCTAAAATCAGGTAATTCATTGGATCCCTGAATAGTACTTTCTATAATTCTAAATTCATATCCAGAAGCCATGAAAATAGGAATGATTAAAAAACTACCAAAATTTAGTGCTAACATTATCAAAAACTTATTAATGTTCCTAAATGGATAAACAAGTGCATCTTTAAAGACTTTGCCGAAATTCATTTCATAACCCATATTCTTGATTTTTACTATGTTTAGTATAACGATATTAATAAAGTAATTTCGTATTGCAGGAAGATATATACTACATTAAAAAACTAATTACTGTACTATTAATCAGGAGATTTTAATGCTGGCAAAAAGAATAATACCCTGCCTGGACTGTGACCTCAACGTTCCCCACGGCCGGGTTGTAAAAGGAATTGAATTTAAACAAATACGTTACGCTGGAGAACCTGTGGAATTGGCCACCAAATATTATGAGGATGGCGCTGATGAAATAGTATTCCTGGATATCACCGCCTCTCATGAGCGTCGGGAGACCATGGCGGATGTAATTGATGCCACCACCGAGAATGTTTTCGTCCCCATTTGTGTGGGTGGAGGTATTCGGAAGCCACAGGACTATGTTAACATGCTCAAGGCCGGAGCGGACAAATGTTCCACAAACACAGCAGCGATTCATAATCCAGATCTCATCAATGAGGCGTCAAAAGTGGTAGGAAGCCAGGCTTGCGTTATAGGAATTGATGCCAAACGCCGTTACGTGGATAACCCCAATGAAAGTGACGATCATATGATCATCGAAACTCCTGAGGGTTACTGCTGGTACGACTGTAGCATATATGGTGGAAGGGAATTTACCGGGATTGACGCCATACAATGGGCAATGGAATGTCAGGAAAGGGGCGCTGGGGAGATACTCCTAACCAGCATGGACCGGGACGGGACTAAGGATGGTTATGATCTTCCTCTGAACAAGACCATGAGTGAAATGTTGGATATTCCCATAATTGCTTCGGGTGGTGGTGGTAATCCAGAACATATCTATGAAGTTTTCACTAAGGGCAAGGCAGATGCTGCTTTAGCTGCCAGCATCTTCCACTTTAATGAGTATCCAGTGCCAATGGTGAAAGAGTACTTGAAGGAAAAGGGTGTTGCAGTTAGACTCTAAACAAGAGATTATTGAATCATTACAAAAACTTGCCAGGCGAAGAATTTGACAAAACGAAAACACATCTTTCTTGACGATAAGACTAAAGTGGACAAATTAGAAAGGAAGATAAAAAAATACGAGCGATATAAATCTTACCATGAGAAAACCAGTGAAGAAGATTTCCGTCTGCAGGAAAAACTGGCCATGCTTAGCGTTGTTGCCAGTAACTTTATGATGACCGGCCATAGCCCAACCCTAGTTTTAACCAAACTTGAAGAAGGAGAAGAAGTCATGAAGCCAGTTGGTGGTGGTCAAAAAGACCGGGCCAGAGATATCATCTGCAAGGCTGATTTCCGGAAACTTTACCGGGGAGGTAAGGGGCGAAAAACTGACCCCCTCATGATCATAACCGCCGTCTGCATGTATGTTATGAGGCAGGATAACCCCCGAAGAGGGGATATTAGATATTCTAACAATTTTATTAGGAACGTTGGAGTAACTAAAGACATATATCAGCACATCAGTCAAAAACTGGATTATGAACAAAAATCCTGACTTCTGATAGGTGTCTCTATATAGTGATAGCAAAAATTTGGCTATGTTATTTTGATTTATGTTGAACATTCCACTATTCCCTGTTTGAGTGCTATTTTTTTTAATCTTTTAAACCCAAATTTTAAAAAAAAATAATTAATAATTACTTCTATTTTTAATCCAAAACATAATTTGGGCATAAATGAAACGAATTTGGGCATAATTATTTAAAGATTGCCTTTAAAAGAATATGAACATTAGATAAAAATCTGAAATAATTAAGATATGACCTCATGAGAAAAACCTGATTTAAAAACCATAAAAAAATATCATATTCTTGAGGTTTTTACAGATTTAAATGGCAAATATAATACAGGAGTGAACAAGATGAATATGGAAATTATCAAACGTAACCCCCTAATTATTGGTATTGCAATCATATTATCAATGTATGTCATAGGGGACATGGTAACTGGTGTGAGTCTACTATTGCCCTCATTTTTACTGGCAGGAATCGTAGTTGGATTCATGATTAATGATGACATTAAAACTGGAGCTATTAATGGGGTAATTTTAGGATTAATCTCCGGTATACTAATCAATGTAATATTAATAGCCATGATGTACCTTCAAGGGTATGGTAATTATATTGTGAGCATATTACTCTTTAATGTCATTTATTTGGTGATTGAAATAGTAATTGCTGCATTTGGAGGAGTTTTAGGGTGCTTAATACAAGCAGAAACATTGGAAGATGTAGAAGAAACTGATTCCCCTTAACTTCCTTTTTTTTATTTATTCAGCCTTAAGTCGTCTAAATTCTCCAGAATAGTAATAATATAGAAAATACGTACCATGACGAACTGATAGGGCCCAAATCTTATTTTCGACCCTTATAAACTAAATCGTTGATTCCATTAATATCGGCTTAGGAGTATAAAGATTATTCCCTGATAAAAATGATGTTTTGTCAAATTGTTCTAGAAATTGAAAAATGATAATGTTATTTGAGAGGTACGAGCATGTCACTGGTTATCAACACCACCACCCCTGAAGGATTAGTCCTTGCTGCTGACAGCAGGCAGAGTTATCGTAATATGAAAGGAATGGCCCGAATAGGTAGCGAGAATGCCATTAAAATATTCGAAATTAACCGAAGAATTGGTGTGGGCATCACCGGGTTAGCCTTCCTCCCAGAGGATGGTGTGCAGAAGAATGTAAGCCAGTATATAGAGGAGTTTCGTCGTGGTTCCAAAGTTAATAATATGGGAGTGAAAGAGGTTGCCCGAAAGTTACACCATATTTTCAGCCAAAAATACAAGTGGGAAGCGCAATTAGAGCAGATTAAGGCCAATATTCAAAAAGATCTGAATTCCAAGGGCTGTACCCTGCTGCAAATGGAACAAGAAGGCGCTCTACTGAAATTCAGTTTCCGAACACCCCATGGAACCGTTGAAAATGGGATGGCCAGACCAGACCCTATTGAACTATTAGTGGCTGGTTATAATCCAGACGGAACGCATCAGGTTTACAGTGTGACCATACCCGGCCCCGTTCAGAAGCTCAGAGATAGTAAAAAACCTAACATGGAATACGGAAGTTCTTGGATCGGGCAGGGAGACGTTGCCGCCCGGATCGTCTTAGGATTTGATGGTCGAATTCAGAATATTGAATTTGTTAAAGAAGCCATTCAAAAGCGAAATGAACAAGAAATTCAAAATCAGCTAAGAGGATTGGAATATGCCATTCAATGGGGGACCATGACCCTGCAGGACGCAATTGACTTTGCAACACTGATGATCCAAACCACCAGCGCCATTCAACGTTTTAGTGACGGAATTAACTCCGACCCGGGGGACATGCCAGGAGTTGGTGGGCCAATAAATGTGGCAGTTATCACCCCCGATCATGGCTTTGTATGGGTTAAAAAGAAGAAACTGCACTTTGAAGAATGCGAAGTTGATCTGGACAGCGAACCAAATCTTTAACTAGTTAATTTAATTCATGAGATAGTATTTCCAGTAAATCGCATTCTATAAAGTATGAAAAATTGATTAATAATTTATAGGACTAATTATGCGTCCTATCGTTTTTTTTATTTTTCAACGGGAGGTAGAAACTGGTAATTGATACAAATGAAAATGATTTGTCTACAATTTTACCGTTTCCAAATAATAATTTGCTATTAGTCTTTTTCTGTGGATCCTAATCCCATGAGATATCCTCCGAATCCAATTAACCACAACACGATGGGGTAAGCCACCCATCTTTCAACCCCGCCTCCACCGAAAATTGGGATCAATATATTGGCGCTGAACAAGAATACCAGACCAATGATCCCCAAAAGGACCGCGAAATATTTGAATGGCGAATTTATAATCCTATAAGAGTAAATTGCAGACAAACTTCCGCTGATGAAGGTTGTAAGAGCAAATAGAGGATGTTGAGGATTCACATTTCCTGGAAACAAACCTACGCCTAACGCTCCCAGACCAAGTAAACCAACTAAAACCGCTGCTATTCGGTCATTATAATATCTGAACAAGAAGTAAGTGCCGAAAAGGACTATGATCCCTGTTAAAATCATGCTGAAGTTGAATATTGTTGCAGATGGCTGGGTGATAATGCTGTTTGGTGGTTCCGTGGCACCTAAATCACTTATCATACTTTTAGACGTGGTATAGGTATAGTTTTCAGGATAGAAGGATTCGGCAGTTATGATGCCCATTAAAATTATACAACCCGCCAGGAAAAATAAAATCCCTGCCCTGGTAAGGCTTTTTTTATTAGAACTCTGTGATAATTCATTCATGCTACCCTTTATGTAACATTAAATATCTAAAGTTAATCTCCAAACAAGAAAGAAAAAAATAAGTAGGAAAGTTATTTCCGTCTTTCAAATGCTTTTATAGCATCATTCACGCCCCTATACAAATTCTCCTCCCCCAATACTTTTATAAACCCGGAACGTTCGAATTGCATCCTTAAACTAGGGAAAACAGTGGTCATGACTAAAAGAACATTCAATTTATCCAATCTGATTTTTAATTCTTTTAACATCTGCACAGAAGTATAATCAATACCAGTAAATCCCCCAGAATCCAATACAAGCCAATATACCGGATAATCAGAGCTTTTAACCAGATTTATAACTTCTTTCATGAGTTTTTCTGCATTAGCATAGTATAAGTCCCGATTAAACCTGTAAACGATTAAGCCCTTTTCAGTGTATGCGCCGAGAATTACTGGAACAAATGCCCATTCACCCCTTTCATTACGGATTAAAATGCTATTGTTAGGCCTGTACGAGTGGCTTAGATGTAAAATGAGAGATATGATTACAGCTACTAATATTCCCCATAAAACACCTATTACCACCACAGTTATGAGAGTTATGAGTGCCAGATAAAATTCTGCTGGTACTTCATAGTATATATCCTTCAAACCTTTGATATCGACCATTTCCAGACCGATTAAAAATACTATGCTGGCCAAGGTTGCGTTGGGTAGGATTGAAAGGGGTTTAGTAAAAAATAATACCACCAGGAGTACTACAGCAGCAGCTATCAGAGTGGCAAGTTGACTGCGTGCTCCAGACTCCACTGCGACTTGGGTTTTGGTAGGACTGCCGTTGACCACAAAACTACCTGTTAAACCCGCCATTATGTTAGATATTCCCAGCCCCAAAATATCTTTATCCTCATCCAATTCGTCAGAGAATTTAACACTGTACGCCCGGGATGTGGCCGCGCTCTGGGCAATTATAACAATGAAACAGGCCCCTGCAGCCGTGAATAAAGCATAGTAGTCAAGTGCTGAGAAAGTAGGTATGCTTATTGTTGGGATGCCGTTGGGGACCGTGCCCACAACTGAAACACCGATCCGTGTGAAATCAAAAATATAACTGGCCATAATGGTTCCCCCCACAGCAATGAGGGCCCCTGGAATTTTAGGGTCAATGCGTCGGAATATGATGATGGAAGCCACCACAAGTATAGAGACCATCAGAGTGGTGAGACTGGTTTGGGGTAAATTGGAAATAAATGATAATATTTTGGGAAATGCGCCAATTCCCGTGGTGGTTAAACCAAACATTCCCCCTAACTGACTTATGGCCACCTGGACTCCTACCCCTGTGAGGAATCCCACCAGAGCCGTTCTAGAGAGAAAATCTCCAATGAATCCCAATCCGAGCAATCGAGCGATGAGCAAGAACAAACCACATAAAATTGCCACATAGAAAGCCATGGACAAGTATAATCGGCTTCCAGGAACAGCAGCAGTAACAAGGATGCCGAACATGATAGCTGCAGTGGCTGAATCCGCACCTACAATGAGGTGGCGGGATGAACAGAAAATGGCGAAAACAACCATGGGGATTAAAATAGTGTATATTCCTGTGATTATAGGCATTCCGGCGATTTTAGCATATCCCATCACCTCAGGAATGAATATTGCGGCCATTACTATGCCTGCCATGATCTCAGGCATGAATCGAGACCGATCGAGCGGTAATAGGCCCCCTAATAAAGTGCCCCTTATACGTGAAGTGAAACCAGTTATTAGCATTCCCCCCTGCATATAAATCATTGATCTGTTCACTCTAAATAGATATGGTTCCAACATATTGTTCTTAAATTCCGTTTAAACCCCTAATAGTCCTTAAAAAGGACAATTCATTTCCAATTCAGTTTAAGTTTATTTTAATGGCTATTTTTAAAATTTCCATAACTCTTGTATTGTTATCAGTTTAATGGCAGGTTAAATGAAAAATAATAAATAGATAATTAAACGAATACTATCAATGGAGGGAATTAAATGGAAAAAATGAATAAGAACTCTTATATTCTGATATTGGGTGTATTATTGTGCATAGTAGTCGCTGCGTCTGGATGTACTCAACTTCCTGGAACTGGAAACCAGACCCCAGATATTAGTGGTGTGACCAATGTTGCTTTAAATGGTCCTGGTACATTGATTATCCAGCAAGGGAACAATGAATCCATTAGAATAGAAGCTGATGACAACCTTATGTCTAAAATATCTACAACAGTTTCTGGAAACTCTTTATCCATCAACAACTTGAATAGCGTTAGCAACAGGGCAGTGAAGATTTATATCACCTTAAAAGATTTAAATTCGCTTACAACCAATGGTGGTGGTGATTCTGAAGTCACAGATCTAAATACTGACAGCCTCACTGTCACCCTCGATAATGGTAAAATGACCCTTTCTGGTAATATTGACAATCTTATCGCCACTATTAACGGAGGCGGTACCATAGCTGCCAAAGACTTAGTGAGCCAAAAAGCAACTGCCACTATTAATGGTGAAGGTAAAGCCACCCTGAATATTGTGAACACCCTAAATGCAGTTGTGAATGGTGGAGGTTCAATTAAATACTCAGGTAATCCACAAGTGAAACAGCAAGTTAACGGTTTAGGATCAATAACAAAAGAATAAGATAAAATAATGGTTTAAAAACTTGCAACTGTTAGATACAGTTTATAATTAAGTAGATACTTTATCTACTTCTTTTTATTTTTGGAATACTAACTTTTTTAAAAATCAACAACCACATCAAAATAATAATGATAACTGAATTTTCCATCTCACCAAAGAGATTCAAAGGGCCTTTGAATCTGAATTTAACCATCAACAGCGGCCAGACCAGCCAGCCCCCATGGAAAAATAGTGATTCTTACTTCCAAGAACTGATTCAGGTAGATAGTTCTCCCTGTCTCATTCAGATGGGTCATAAAGACAGTGATCCTCGAAGTAACATTGAAATTCGTGCTGAATCGCCTGAAAATATTTCAAAAAAGAGTGTTGAACGTTCTATCCGGATAATATTCAGTTTAGATCATGATCTGAACCATTTCTACCGATTTTTAACAGAAGACTCGAAATTATCACCCACTATTGATTTCTGTCATGGATTAAGGCTTTTTAAAGCCCATGATCCTTTTGAATGCATCATATCATCCATATCCTCAGCTAATTGTTCAATATTACGGTGGACCCGCTCCATTGTAGATATTAAAAGGAAGTGGGGTGATGGATATCGGTTTAATTCTGGTGATTTTTACACATTTCCAACCCCTCTAGTAATGAGTGAAGTACCAGAACACGACTTGGAGGAAATGCAACGCCACGAAGACCATTTACCGGATGATTTCATCTTTGATAGAAATCTTCAGGCATGTGGAGTGGGTTATCGGGCTAAATACATTATTAATGCTGCCCGGATGATTCAGTCTGAAATTGATCTGGTTAAACTGGCCCGGATGAATTATGAGAAAGCCTTCGATACCATAATTGAACTGCCTGGAGTGGGGCCGAAGGTAGCTGATTGCATTCTACTCTACGGATTTGGAAGGGGGCAGGCTTTCCCCGTGGATGTGTGGATTAAAAGAATTATTGAAAAATTATACTTCCCTAAAGAAGAGCTTAAACCACAAGAAGTTCGAGAATTCGGAATGGAACATTATGGCAAGTGGGCAGGTTATGTTCAGCTCTACCTCTTCCATTACGCCCGCGAATCTGGACTTTTAGAATCACTAAGGAAGAAAAAATAAAAACTATTTCCAAAAAATAATATTCAAGCAATTGGAAAGCTAAAACTGTTTATTGAATCAGTTAAAATAATTCAAAACAAAAATTTGGCTAAAACTCATTTTAAAAGATGATTACGATTAAAAAAAATTGTACATAAATAATGTAATGAGATTAAATAAATTTAGATGATAAATAACCTTTCAAAAAATTCGTTTTTATATCATAGGGTGTTTACATGGTTTCTAATGAAGAAATCTCACATCAGCTGAGGAATAAAAGAGAAGGTAAGGATCTCAAATATTTGGTATGTGATTCTTGCCAAGGATATTACGAATTAAAAAGTAATGAATCGATTGAAGACTTTGATCTATTATGCGAATGTGGTGGATCCCTCATACAAAGTAATGAAAATTCTTTATACGGGTTTAAGGAAAACTATCTGTCAGAAGAGGAATATGAATATAATAGATACCGTAGTGAAATATTTTTGGGTTATGGTTCAATCTTTGTTGGAGGTGCAGTTATAATGGGATTTTATCTCCTGTCACGGCACAATAAAAGGGCTAATTTTCATGGGAAAATATTGCTCCTAATTGCTTTAATTCCCTTTTTGATGTTTATTTTGTTTATGTTAGCCAATAGAACATTTAGATAAGTTTTTGATGTTTAATCTGACCCTAATCTCATTGATTGATTGAAAATAAAAAAAATGCCATGATAAGATTGAGCTATTGGACTTTTACTCTTGTAAATGCAATTGCTTTAATGAGGTTACAACACTGCTCCAGGAGATAAATCAGCCAAGATAGTCTGTGGGTAATCCCTGCTCCAAGCATTTTTCCAGAACTTTTTTAATCTTCCTCTGGTTTGGTGGCCAGGCCATGTACAATAGGGCCTTTAACTTTAACAATGCTGAGGGTTCTGGTGGATCCATTAACTTCCGCATTTTTGGAGTGTCTGGAAGTCCTGCTAGATGGAAAATGTTTGGATGTGCATCAGCATAATAAACTGATTCAGCAAAACCTTTACCCACAAATTTCCCTTCAGGATTCCGGATATAAACTCCCCCCTCTGAATATTGGGCACCGCTGGCGTTGTAACCAGTTTGCCCACCCTCAACGATCGGAGTCATGGTGAAGTGACGAATATCCTCAGGAACCATGTCCTGGAACTCGAATTCCCAGTGGTCTGGATACCATGTGTTGGTGACGAAATAATGCTCAGGATTAGAGGATTTCACACTTTTAACCCATTTATCTACAGTGAGTGTTCCCCTAATATCTACAACGTCACAATCAGAGTCAACGAACTGTCCCTTGACGGCAACCACCATGGTTCCTGGTGGTTCTGGGCCAGTTAACCAGTAGAACTGTAGATTCTCATCAGTGTGGGGTGCATACATGGTCATCTCCCGATCACCCTCAAATTGGGCCATGAACCAATCCCATCCCCTGGAATGGGATGTTTTGGTCAGGACGTTGGCTGCCCGGACTACTTTACACCTGCTGTTACCCAGAGGTTCCAGGGCGTTGCCCCACTGATGGTCAAACCAGAATTTCCCCTGAGTAAGTATGATGTCCTCTCCATTCAGTTTCAACAGACTACCCGACTCCAGTGAAAGATTTGTAGCCGAATAGTAAAGTGTTCCCACCCCACAACAACATGGAAGACATCCCTTATTCCCTTGGAGGAGGAAATCTTTGTTGGAGGTGAATCCGAGGTCAATTTCCATCTCCACATCCTCTTCTCCTCCCTGATTGATACCCCAAGCCTGTACTCTTAGAGGGAAAAGTTCGTCTTCCTTTTCGGATATTATGCTGTTATTTCCTGCCTGATAATGAAAAGGATTGTTGGAAAAGTCCAGCAATCCCGTGGTACCGGATATTGCAAATGGTCTGCTTTGCAGATGTTCTTCTCCTGCCGGGGCCACGGCCAGTTGCATCTCAAATATCTGATTATCCCAATCTGTTAAACCGAAAGTATGGGCCATTTCTGGAGGTAGGAGTGAGTAACGATAAAATGAAACTAAAATCCCATATTCCCTTCTTCGGGTATCGCGACAGTTACCAACAAAAAAGTGCCAACCCACCTGGTATCCCAATTGCGGGGCAAAATCCTTAGGAAATTCTATATTAGATTCATCCGGAATATCCTGGTAGCCTCGACTACTGTCCACACCCAATAAGTGATTTAAAGCATAAGCCTGGATTGATGTTAGCGAATCACAGTGTTCCAAAAGTTTTTCGTATCTTTTCTTGTAGCTAGGGGTGAATGAATCAGGGTTGTCAAGTAAATCCTGAATACGATACTGCATCCTCTTTCCAAAGGCTTCTGGACTGTTTTTTTTACTTAAAATGCGTTTTTTAATATTTGGAGGTATTTTTTGGGATTTGAATTCTTTCATCCAGAGGGCAAGAGCAATGTTTTCTCTGGTAACCTCATCCAATTCATTAAATGCATCTTTGGCCATTGTATCTCCACATTATATGATCGTGTCTATTTACAGTTATCTGCATGATTTTATTAAATTATGCTGTTTATTAAAAGAGAGTTTTTAACCAACCGGTCCTTATTATAATAAATTTAACATAAAAACAGGAAATTTAACATCATCAAATTCAAATATTAATAGATTGACAAAGATAAATAGTGATTTGATGGGGAAGCTTCAAAAACGTCTTCTTGATTTTCAAAAAGATAATAAAGACGTATACAATGATTTAATGAATATTTTGAAGGATAAATACTGTTGGAAGTGTCCTATGCGAAGCACCAGCAGCCAATCACGGTGTCGAGAGATTCACGCCGGACGAGTGTTACAGGAAGCAGTTGATGAAGGAATCATCGCCCATTTACTTGAGGCGGATATTGGTATTGTTGAGGTAGAATCATTAATCAATCGAATGTTAAAAAAGAAAATTAAAAGGCAGGGAGGAAAACAAAGGGAAAAAACCATTATAATAAAGGTAAATGGTGATCAAAATCCAGATTTAGCTCCAAATACTTGGTTAAAAATTAGAATAAACCCCAAACGCGTTCATACAAGTGATCAGATTTTAGTATCTGGCAAACCACTAGAAAATCCCCTTTTAGGTTCTTATGCCTTGGTTGCTGGTTTTCCCTTCAAGATAGCTCATGTTAAAAACACTTTCCATCAAGATAATTTTTGGTATGTTGAAGTTGAAAATGAAACAACATTGCCTTTAGAATCCGTGTTTGGTGTGCTGATTAAGGTTTGTGAGGATGATTAAATGTCTGTTGAAGATGATCTTGATGTTTTCTACATGAAAGTAATGGCCATGTTACCTGATTGCACTCTTAAAGAAATTTCAGACCTTTTTTTGAGAAAAATCAAACAAACCCTTAAAAGTGAAAGCTGTTATGTGGCATTTATAGATCCAAAAAATAGGGATAGTGTGGGCATATCTTTCTCCCATTTAACTAAATCCTGCCAGATGTATGAGAAAATTGGTGAGGCACGCTTCAAAGTACTAAAAGATGGTAGTTATGGTGGTCTTTTGGGTTACTCCCTGGATACTGGCAAATCATTATACGTACAGGATATAAGCAGCCACCCTGCAGCACACGGGCTTCCCCCAGGCCATGAACCAGTGCACCAGTTCTTATCAGTTCCAGTAATGTACGAGAATGAAATTCTGGGACAGATTGTGGCTGGGAATCCTGAAGAGGATTATACCCAAAAACACGTGGAAATCGCTGAAAAGATAGCTTCAATCTATGGTTTGGTTCTAAAAAAGTTTCTTTGAGTGAAAAACTGTGAGTCTGAGAATAAAAAAAATAGATGAATAATTAGGGTTTATGGATTATTCATCAGTTACGGTAACTTTATTCATCACATCGCCGGGTTCTATGGCGTTAACCACTTCCATTCCTTTTATTACTTTGCCGAAGACTGTGTGAACACCGTCCAAGTGGGGTTGTGGGCTGTGTGTTATGAAGAACTGGCTACCACCAGTATCCTTTCCTGCGTGGGCCATGGAAAGGGCCCCGGTACCGTGTTTATGGGGGTTTATTTCACATTTAATTGTGTAGCCAGGCCCACCAGTTCCATTACCCTTTGGACAGCCCCCCTGGATGACGAAATCCGGGATAACTCTGTGAAAGGACAAACCATTGTAGAAACCCGTGTTAGCCAATTTTTCGAAGTTTGCAACTGTATTGGGGGCTTCGTTTTCGAAAAGTGTTAGTTCTATGTTTCCTTTATCTGTTTCAATAACAGCTTTTTTCATGATAATTCACCTGAAAAATAATTCAATTTCTTGGTTTATAAATTTTTGACCTAAGTGCGATTCTTATTGTTTCGATGTCCATGGTGAGAAGCCCATAACTGATAATTATAATGTTCATTCCGATTTAGGCCTTTTATAGCCAACTAACATGAGCGAAACAAATATTCCTAGTATTCCTGCTATTAACCATGCCGTTCCTGCTAATAAGTCCCCGAAGTAGAGTGTTAAGGCTCCAATTCCCAACAATAATATGCCACATATTGAAATGATGATTTTCCTCATTTTTACTGCCTTAATAGGAATTCCCATTTGTGTAGAGATTGAAAGAAACAATATGGCTAATATGAACCAAGTCACACCTTGGGATACTTGACCAATATATAATGTATAAATGCCTATAATCAGTAAAAATACCGATCCAATATATAAAATTAGTTTCTGATTATCCATTACTTCTAATCCTCCTAAACAATACTAACTGAACCATAAAATTGCATTCATAAACGTAATAATATTGAAATATTATAGTTTGATTATATATCCCTGTTCATCCTTTTATTAAATGCTTTTCTTGTGGATGTGTACCATATAAGATTAAATCTTTATAACCATGACTCCTTATACTGATAATTACCATATGCATTTCATGGTGATGAATCAAATAAGAATTTGAATTGAATTGCTGTTCAAAAACTAATGATCTAATTACATTTATTCGGTGATAAAATGAACACAGAAGAGATTATGGCTTTAGATAAAGATTATGTTATGCAAACTTACGGTCGCCAACCTCTTGCCCTTAAAGAGGGGAAAGGCGCTGTGGTTTGGGATGTTGAAGGTAATCCTTATATTGACTGTGTGGCTGGTATTGCTGTGAATAATGTGGGTCACGCTCATCCACATGTAGCCGAAGCCATCAGTAAACAGGCACATAAACTGATCCATACCTCAAACCTTTACTACACAGAGGAACAGGTGCGCCTGGCAAAACTACTGGTTGAAATCTCCCCCCATCAAAAAGCCTTCTTCTGCAACAGTGGGGCAGAAGCCAATGAGGGAGCTATTAAGCTGGCACGGAAATACACTGGTAAAGGAGATATCGTAGCCATGGAGAACAGTTTCCACGGCCGAACCATCACCACCATCACGGCAACTGGCCAGCATAAATATAAAAAAGGATTCGGCCCACTACCACTTGGATTTAGTCACGTCCCCTACGGAGACCTTGAAGCTGTTGATGACGCCATAACTGAAAAAACAGCTGCTGTGCTGGTGGAGCCCGTGCAGGGTGAAGGTGGAATAATAATACCTCCACATAGCTATCTGGCAGAATTAAAAAAAATCTGCCATGAAAACGATGCTCTAGTGATATTTGATGAGGTTCAAACTGGTTTTGGCCGAACAGGTGAGATGTTTGCATCCCAAACATTCAAAGTCACCCCTGACATCACCAGCCTAGCTAAAGCAATAGCTGGGGGTTTCCCCATGGGGGCCATTCTAGCCAGTGAAGAAGTGGGAAGAGCTTTCGAACCCGGAGACCACGCTGCAACTTTTGGAGGTGGGCCTCTAGCATGTGCTGCTGGTTTAGCTTCTATAGAAACAATTAAAGAGGAAGGACTGGTGCTTAAGTCCCGTGAAAATGGGGTTTACTTCAAAAATGAGTTAAACGAACTCTTCCAGGAACATGGGCTGGTGGAAGATGTGCGTGGCGTGGGTCTGATGCTAGGTATAGAGATGGATATGCCATGCGCCCATATGGTAGATGCCATGCGCCAACAGGGAGTACTTGTCAACTGCACCGCAGAAAAAGTTCTGAGGTTTGTTCCCCCATTAGTTATCACCAGAGAACAGATCGACAAAGTAACAAGCAATTTAGATGAGGTTATAGGTCGTTTAACGGATTAATTTTGGCATGACTATTTCCTACCCTATTTTTTTTATGTTTTCAATTTCATATGGATCACGATTTCCATAAACCACTTTTTTATCAATATCGTAACAATTATATGCTGGTAAATGGATATATTTGATGTTTACTTCTTTTCGGAGGATTATGATGAACTTACACTTTAAGACCAATGAAAAAGGCAACCTAGAAATTGGGGGTGCTGACGCCCTTGAACTTGCCCATAAATATGGAACACCCCTGTACGTCCTGGATGAGATGAGAATACGGGATAACTATCAGAGAGTGCATCAGGCATTCAGCTCTGAATATTCGAATTTCCAAATATTCTATGCAGCCAAAGCCAACACCAACCTGGCAGTAATGAGGATCCTGGAACAGGAAGGAAGTGGAATTGATGCAGTTTCCCCAGGAGAAATTTATACCGCCCTTTTAGCAGGTTTTGAACCGGAACGAATCCTTTTCACAGGTAACAATGTAACCAGTGAAGAATTACAATTTGCCCTCGATTCTGGTGTTCGCATTAACTTGGACTCTGTATCAATGTTGGAACGCTTGGCGAAACTACCGGGGGCAAAAGGAAGCAGAATATCTTTCAGAGTCAACCCCATGGTAGGGGCCGGACACCATGACCACTGCATAACTGGTGGAGAACTTTCTAAATTCGGAATTATGGAACAAGAGGCAGTAGAAATTTACAAAAAAGCTCATAAACTTGGTTTCAATCCTGTGGGAATACACACCCACATAGGATCCGGAATACTGGATCCTGAACCATTCAAACTGGCGGTCCAGGTGTTGATGGATATTGCTGGTAGAGTACACCAAGAAGCTGGAGTGGAATTCGAATTCATAGATTTTGGGGGTGGCCTCGGAATACCCTATACCCCTGAAGAACCTGTTCTAGAAATCAAAAAGTTCGCAGGTGAAATTGTAGCACTATACAAATCCAAACTATCTGAGTATGGTATTGACAATCCCACCATGTGCATAGAACCTGGACGTTACATTGTCGGAGATGCAGGATACCTTTTAACTCGCGTTAACACTATTAAACAAAGTTATAGAAAATTTGTGGGAGTTGATGCTGGATTTAACACCCTTCTACGACCAACCATGTACGGCTCATACCACCATATACTGGTTGCTGATAAACCAGAAGCTCCAACAACCCAGAACGTTGATGTTGCTGGCAACATCTGTGAGTCAGGTGACCTCTTTGCAAGAGACAGACCCCTTCCCGAAATTGAAGAAAGTGACGTCCTATCCATTATGAATGCCGGTGCATATTCTTTTAGTATGAGCAGCCAATACAATTCACGGCCTCTCCCTGCAGAAGTAATTGTAAATAATGGAAAAGTGGATGTAATAAGGGATAGAGAGACCTATTCTGACATATTATCTAAACAAAATTTGCCTTTGAGGTTTTTCAAATGAAAGAGAAAATTATTCTACTCTTCCATAAAATGCATGGCCTCGGTAATGATTACGTGGTGATAAACGAATTTGAAGAAGAATTGATCCCTGAAGATAAGAAATCAGAAATTTCAAGTGCGTTATGCCAAAGAGGATTTTCTATTGGTGCTGATGGAGTAATATTTGTTTCGAAATCTAACATAGCCGATATAAAATTCCGAATATTCAACAGCGATGGAAGTGAAGCAGAGATGTGTGGAAACGGAATTCGTTGCTTCGGTAAATTCGTTTATGAAAATGATGTTCTCAAAGAAGAGAAAATCCGTGTTGAAACCCGGGGAGGTATCAAAGAACTGATACTGGCAGTTGAAAGAAATTCCGTGAAAAATATTAGGGTAAATATGGGAACAGCATCTTTTAAAACACGAGATGTGCCCATGATCAGTGAGAAAGATGAGTTCATTAATCAGGAGTTAAAAGTTGATGGACATGAAATAAAACTTACTGCGGTCAACGTTGGTAATCCTCATGCCGTAATATTCTGTGAAAATCTTGAAAATGTGGACTTAGATAGGTTGGGTCCCTTGCTTGAAAACCATGAAGCGTTCCCGGAAAGGACAAACGTGCATTTTGTTGGTGTAAACAGCCCCCAGGAAGTGGATATGATCACTTGGGAAAGGGGTGCTGGTTTCACCATGGCTTGTGGAACAGGTGCCACCAGCACAGTCATTAGTGGTTACCATCAGGGGATTTTAGATAAGAATGTGCGAGTCCACCTCCCTGGAGGAGACCTTCAGATTACTGTCTACGAGAAGGATGATAAATTGGGTGCCTTCATGGAAGGTGATGCTGTCTCAGTTTTTGAAGGAATAATGGAACTGGATTTTTAATTCTGTCCATCTTAATAGGCATATTTGAAATGGAAGTGTTTTTAATGAGTTTAAACGATTGGTCTGAACATTTGCAGGGGAATGGTGTTCCCTACATAAATACTAATCCTCCGGGTCCTTATTCATTAGATAAAATTAAGGAAGCAAAAAAATATGTCACCAGTTACTGGACTGGTAAGAAAAAAGACTCTGACGATGGTTGGGATCTGCCATTGACTGTTAAAAAAGTTGCCAATAGTCTGATAGAAGATGTGGATGGGAATGTGTATATCGATCTCAATGCTGGGATCTCCACAGCTAATTTCGGCTACAACAACCCGGAGATATGGATTCGGGCCCAGGAAATTATGAATGAATATGGTGTTCTGGGAATTTTCCCATCCAATGATTATAATCTTCCATTAATGATAGATGCAAGTAAAAAATTGTTGTCAACAGTGCCTCAAGGCCCGAGATATCGAGTTCATTATGCTTGTGACGGAACTGAAGCCAATGAAGCAGCCATCAAAACTGCAGTTAGTTTCACCGGGCGAGGTTGTGTGGTTTCGTTCATGGGTGGCTTTTTCGGGCGCACAATGGGTTCATTATCCTGCATGGCCCAGAAATCAAGGGATGCTGATACTTTCCGGTCGCTCCGCTCCAGTAATGTATACTATGCCGAAGGTGCTAACTGCCCAAACTGTATATTCTGTGACCAGCCCGAAGACTGCAACGGATATTGTATAGAGAAATTACTGAAAGATAGAGTCCTTACCCACCAGGTCAGTCCAGAGGAGGTGGCTGCATTTATAATGGAGCCTTACACTACTGGAGGTCTGATGAACCCAGCTCCTGAAGAGTTTCTCAAATCTGCCCGGGAAATATGTGATGAGTATGGTATAGTCCTGATTTTCGACGAAGTTCAGAGTGGAATGGGTCGCAGCGGAAAGATGTGGGTGCATGAACATCACGGAGTCGAACCCGATATTTTCACCAGCGCCAAATCCCTGGGTGGTGGTGTAAGCCCCCTGAGTGCTGCCTTCATTCGTGACGAAATTATGGAAGAGGTTCCAGCTTACCACGGATCCACCTATGGTGGTGCCCCGATTTCGTTAGCAGGAAATATGGCTGCACTGGAGTATATGGATAAACACCAACTCCTGGATCGAGTTAAGGATTTGGGTAATGTTATTGGAAAACGGGTCAGTGAATGGGATGATTACCATAATGTGTGGCAGACCCGTGGCTGGGGATTACTCAGGGCTGTGGATTTCCGTGAAGATAAAAATAAACCTATGGTTGAATATAAATCCCAAATTCAGGGGGAACTCTTCAAGCAGGGAATTATTACCATGTCTGGCGGTCAAGGACGGTACCTATCAATGTTACGGTTGATTCCATCCTTCACCATTCCTGATGAGCATTTAAATATTGCTCTAGACATTTTTGAAAACATTATTAGGAAATAATGGTTATTTAATCAGTAATAATTTTTTTTAATTTGTAAAAGGGAAAGGATACAGTGAAAAGAAGATACAAAATAATTCATGTTAAATTTTAAAAAAATAGGAGTTTTGGATTGTTTTTAGGGATTTAATTCCTTCAAAACTTCTTTTAATATAATTGCATTATTTTGTTCTATGTTACCATTTGTATAGACCAGTGTAACAGTGCCTTTCTCTTCTTCCAATTCCAATATCTGGTTTAAAAACTCGGTTTTGTCTGCTAGTTCTTCTCTGTATTTAATTGCAAATTCATCCCACTTTTGGGAATTTTGAGACAACCATCGGCGTAGATCATGGCTAGGAGCAATGTCCTTTAACCATACATCCATCTTTAACCTTTGTTTAGACACTCCCCGAGGCCATACACGATCCACCATAATCCTGTAACCATCTTTTTTTGCAGGAGATTGGTAGGCTCTTTTTATACGAATCATTATACCACTACCATTAGTATGTCGGACATGGTACATTACCTTTTGGAATATTGTCAATACCCATAAAAGTTCATTTAATATCCATTCCCATATTTTGATCTCATAAAAAACATCCATTTTCAGGAAAATTAATATCTGGAATGGGGTTATGAAAAATTAAATTGAATTATATTATTGAAAATTTGAACTTTCCTGTAACCCAAGTAAATCAATTTAATCCTCATCTATTTAGTTAGAAAAACACATTCCCGTCTTAATTTGAGAAGCTCTTTTTTATTATCTTGAAGGTCTTCCACTTTTTCAAGTAGTTTGGGTAATTTAGCCCCTATGCATTCCACTGTATCATCCTGATGGATCCAAGTGCATCCTTCACAACTCCACACCTGCTTCTCTTTTATCCAACGCCCGCCTGTGGAGGGATCGCCGCAAGGATAGAAAGGACAATAACAGTAAGTACAGTTTTGAGGGTGACTGTGACAGGGATAGAACTCACAGGATGTATTGGAACCTTTAATACATTCACCAGCAAGATATTTTTCGTAAAAATCGCAGGCCAGTGGGTGTGTTGAATATGGGAGGACATAACCACGTGGTGTTATCATTTTACCGTCATCAATATAGGTAAATGTATTGCCAACAATAAGGGTAGTGTTCATATCCACATCTTCCTCTTTAAGCTGGTCAAGAGTAATGATTCTGACAGAAGAAACGGTTTCCCGAGTTTTAACTATTCCAACCAATGTTTCATGACTTCTAACATCACGAAGAATTTTCAATGCCTCTTTAAATGGTTTTGTCCTTTGTTTACTACGAGGGTTGTAGAAAGCAATGATGAAATCTGCCTCACTAGCGGCGCGAATTTTCCTCTTAATCTCCACAAGTGGTGTGAGTATGTCACTAAGACTGATAACTGCAAAATCGTGTAAGGGTGCCCCTAATAGGGCAGCTGAATAATTGACCGCCGAAACTCCAGGTATTACTTCTACTTCGACCTCAGAATACTTTCCCATTAGTTGATGGAGTACGTTGGCCATTCCATACACTCCAGGATCACCGCTGCTGACCAAAACTACATTATGTCCTTTATTATCATAATCAATAGCCAGTTCTGCTCTTTCGATTTCCTGCCCCATTCCAAGGGATATGATCTTTTTCCCTTCCAGTAGATCTTTTATTTGCCTTGTATAGCCACCATAACCAATAACAATTTCGGCCTCTTCAAGAGCCTGACGGGCCATTATAGTCATGTCTTCCCTTCGCGGGCCTATGCCAACTATTTTTATCATTTTTCACCAACGATTAATAAAAAAAAACATATTATCGGTTGTAGAGGATTCGGGTTGAAGTAATCACTATTGTGCCAACCTTAATCTGCACTCCCTCCATTTTAGTAACAGCCACTGCAGTTGCAGTGATACTATATGTTTCGTTGGATTTGATCACAATAGTGCTTTTGTTAGATGTTCCACCACTTTTATCATCCTTATAGCCCATGGCAGTGATATTAACTGTTATGTTAGCATCATCAGTGTCCTGATATGTTTGGGCTGTGAGTGTCTCTAGATTAATTCCATCAACACCACTCTTGGCCTTTAAGGCTTCTACTACTTCGTTCTTATTAATAATCTTCAAGTTATTTGGAGTTGCAATCTTGGGCGTTCCCAGATTAAATAGAGAGCTGATGCCGTTAATTTGCATTTCAATTAAATCACTTGGATTTGGAGGTTGCTGAGTTACAATTGTGTAGGATGCAAATAAACCCGCCTCAAAGAAGAGGGCAAAAAAGATTAGGAATAATATTATTTTAACTGCTCTGGACAAAATATCACCTTATACTTTTTAGATTAATGGAATTAAGATTTGGGTAAGATTCAAAGATTTAACAAGGAATCGAAGATGAAATTACTTTATTTTTTTATTTGCAATAAACTCAATACATCAAACTTCGATGGAGCATATCTCAAACAAGGATAGTAGACTAACCATTATATATTAACTATTATGAGAAGTGATCTTAATCATAAAAAAACTTATCCCCAGATCAGATTGTTTAAGAATTTCATAATACACAATACAATGCGATTAATATATAAATTTGGTGAACTGGTGAATCCAGAAGAATGCGATAATAAGAAAAAAAATCAAAAACAATCATATTATATGATTTAACCGATCAGGCGATGTTTCATGTTTGGGATGACCAAGAAACAATTCTTAAAAAAAAGTAAAAAATGTCTGAAAGACATGGGAATTGAACTACTGTTAATAAGAGAAATAATCAACCAAGAAACAAATAACAGTGCCGATTTTGACGAATCATATCTAAAAATGGAAAAAATTAGAAAAAATATAGAAGAAATATTCTTCCAGTACGAAAAATTGAAAGCACCTACTAAATGTAAAAAAATTCAATTAAATCTTTTAAATACCATTATAATTCTACAAGAGTCTGTGGTCGCCAATATTGAATATATTAATCTCCTTAAAGATGGATTAAAAGAACCTTCGCGTGATAAATTAAAAAAATCAATAGATGACTTGGAAAAATTCCGAGAAAAATATAGCACTTTAAGTCGGGAAGTTAATTTATATCTAAATCCAAGATAATTCATCTTTGATATAATGTGATGTGATTAAAAAACTTGATAAATCTGATATGTTAAATAGTACACAGAATGCGCATAACTTAAAATTTTATATATTCATATATCAGAAATTTATTAGTTCATCATAACTTGTTACGGAGTGCACATGACTGAAGACATCATATCAAAATTCGCAGATGCTGAAATACTTCTTGATGAGGATGCTTATCATAAAATTAGAAATTATAATGACTCTTCCAACCTGGTGGATTCATTAATTAACCATCTCACAATATCATCACCAGAAATGATGGTTCTCACTGGAGAACTGGTAGAAGACTACTTGGGGAAATCCAGTGCTCAGGAAATAATTGATGAAAGTGCACAGAGCAAACTCGTGCCTAGAGACTTTGACTTTGAAGTTCTTCAAGATACCAGCCGCAAATCCTACACCAATGGAGAAATAAAAGACTTATCAAGTTACTTTAAAAGTCGTTATCATAAACTTAAAGAGATGTTAAGTCACAAGCGTGAGCTTACAGATGTGAATTCAGTTAAAGAAGCTACCAGTCTTGATGATGTGGTTAAAATTGTGGGAATGGTGAATGAGATACGTAACACCAAAAACAATCACAAACTCATTGAATTAGAGGATGAAACTGGTAACGCTACTGTATTAATTCACAATGAAAACCATGAAGTCTTTGAACAAGCAGAAAGAATTGTTAAAGACGAAGTAGTGGGGGTGGTAGGGAGTCGAAAAGGAAGTCTCATTATGGCCAGCCAACTTATAAATCCGGGCGTGCCAAGAATTGATGAGAAAAGTATGAACTTTGGCACCGTATTTTTAAGTGACACCCACATTGGCAGTTCTACGTTTCTTGAAGACGCCTTCCAAAGGTTTATAAACTGGGTAAATGGTGATTTCGGTGATGAAGAGCAACGCGAAATTGCCAACAATGTTAAGTATATAGTAGTGGCTGGAGACATTGTGGATGGTATTGGAGTTTATCCCAGTCAGGATAAAGAATTAACCATCAAAGACATTCATCAACAGTATGAGGAGGCAGCACGACTATTTGGAGATATAAGTGATGTGAAAATTATCATAGCTCCTGGAAACCACGATGCCAGTCGTCTTGCCGAGCCCCAACCCACCATAACTGAAGATTACGCTAAAGATCTTCATGATTTGAAAACAACGGAATTTGTTAGTAATCCTGCCCTTGTTAGTTTAGATGGTATTAAAGTGCTAATATATCATGGTAGAAGCTTTGATGACATGGCCATGACTGTTAAAGGAATGAGCCACCAACAATCAGATTTAATTATGAAGGAACTTCTGGAAAAAAGACATTTGGCCCCTATATATGGAGAGCGAACTCCATTAGCATCTGAAATCGAGGATCATCTCGTTATTGATGATATCCCTGATATTTTACATACTGGACATGTTCACATTAACAGCTACAAAAGATACAAAGGCATACATCTTATTAACAGTGGAACATTCCAGTCTCAGACAGAGTTTCAAAAAATCTACAATATCGTCCCTACGTGTGCACAAGTCCCTGTTATTAACAATGGCAGTTTAAAAATGTTAGACTTCAGTTAAGAGTATTAGTACAACCATGTTGTTGATCAAGGCCTTTAAAATTGTTTATAATCATTCCAGAGTCATGAAAAATAAGAAGGTATTTTTAAGATATATAACCAATTTGGAAAGGCTTGAATCGGTGATAAATATATGAATTATCCATTAACTGTGAAAATTTGTGAAACTGGCCGCCATATATACAGTAAAGGCCTTTCTCCCGGTAAATCAGGTAATATTAGTGTCCGTTCCAAGGACACAGTGGCAATAACACCAAGTGGAGTGTCACTAGGATATCTAAATATGGGTGAAATAGTTTTCGTTGACATGGAAGGGAAAATCGTTGCGGGTGGAGCAAAACCATCCTCAGAACTACAACTTCACTTAGATGTTTACCAAAAAAGGGATGATGTGAAAGGGATTGTTCACACACACTCACCATACGCTACCGGATTTGCCCGGGCAGGTGAGAGAATAGAACGTGTTGAAGGATTTAGGGAAGGAAAAAACCCATTCTTAAAAATGGTTGACTATGCTCCACCAGGAACTGATGAACTAGCTACTTCAGCAGGGAATGGACTACTTGAAGAAGACGTTGTAATACTAAAAAACCATGGTATTGTGGCAACTGGGAAAAACCTCTTCGAAGCAACTCTCCTGGCAGAATTCGTGGAAGATACAGCTAAAACACAATTCATATCACGTGTTTTAGGAAATATTGAAATTTGAGTATACAAAATATTCGCTCATCCATTATAAGCATTATTTTAAGAAAATGTAATGAAAATTCCATTTAGAAATAGAATTATTTTTTTATTTTTTTAAAATTCAAGAAAAAAGGGAAAATTAGGTTTTACTCACGCACGGATTCTAATTCGCTTAAAACGTTCCAAATGAGAGTTCTAGCATGAATAGGTATATTCGGATCGTTACTTATTTCATCCAAGATGGAAATTACTGTACTGGCTCTGATGGTTGGTTCGTCATCGTCCTGTGATAATAAGTTCTTAGATTCCTCAGCCGCCCTCCGGATATTTCTAGGGACACTAGTATCTCCCATAATATGTTTCAAAATCTGATTACACCGTTCAAATGATTCTGCAGTCATGATAATGCCTCCGTTAAGTTAATTGTGTTCATGATAAAAAGTGCTTAAAATGGTAATTCATAACAAGCCTTATCCAAGTTTGTTTATATCTTGGCCTTTAAAAAGGTTTTGGTAAAGAATTTTAAAAAAAATGATTTGCAGCCCCCTGTTTGAAATAAAAGGGTCCTGTTGGCGTGTTTGGAGGATTAATTATAATGTATCGTGTTTTGTTGTTTTTAGCCAGATTTTGCTTAAATTGAAACAGCTACCGCGACCGTGACACCATTATAAGCTGTTTTTTTCAGAATTAACCTTGAATTGGGCCCTGCTTCTATTAATGCTGCCGGTTCAGAAACGCCCCCAATTCCGAATTCCCGTTTTACTAGTTGCGATGTTGAGCAGTCTGGATGTTGGAAATTTCGTATTTCTTCCAACGACTTTATCGTTAATGGGGAATTTGATTTAATTGCTGCTAGTTTAATCCCTTCTTCATCCTCTTTGATCTGCGCTGTGGCTATAGCATCCAACCTACTTATGGGCAAATGCAAGTGTTGGAGTGCGGAACGAATGGCAAAAAAAACTTGATCTTCTGTGACTCCTTTTTTACTACCAACACCAGCCACCAGCCTTCTAGGTGTTAGAACAATCTCGTCACCAGGAAATGAAGCTCGGATAAACGGTTTGTTCCATATATCAATTTTATAAGACTTGTTCACGATAGGATGATTTTTTAAAAAATCAAATTTGGTTGGTAGATATAAATCGACTTTCCCGCCAGCAGCAATATGTTGGTTTATAGTTTTAATAGACTTTTTATGACTTATATCCAGCCAATACTGGTATGCCAGTGTATCTAAACCCATTTTACCCGCCAAATCTGTTGCGGTTGTTATTACTGGTACAGCACCTATCATTCCAGCTAACTTAACAGCAAAGTGGTTTGCGCCACCCATGTGCCCGGACAACATACTTATTACGTGTTTACCATTTTCACCAATTACCAAAACAGCAGGATCCGTGAACTTTGTTTCTATCAGGGGACATACACTCCGAACCATTATCCCAGAAGCCATAATACCAACCCAACAGTCATAGTCTTTAAAATGCGTTTTTAAAGTTGGTTTTACGTTCTTATGATAGAGATCTACTTTTATCACAGATGGATCATTTTCTAGGTACTCCGACAAGTTTTTTGCCAAAGTCTGTCCCTGTTTAGTTACGCTGATAATTGCAAACTTCATAAAATCACGTGAATTCCATTGATAGATACTTATTAAAATACTGTATCAATAAAACAATAATAATACTTTCTCCTTTTTCATTGGAAAATCGTTTGAATGAATGACTGTATCTTGATTATTTTTTTCGTTGGTTTTTTTTTAACTGAGGATTATAAACATTAGTAAAAGGGAAAAGATGATTAAAAACAATGAAATGGTAAGGGTGCTTAGTTTAATAGTGTCTTTGATCTGGTCAATGGTTAGATTCATTTGCGGTTTTCCTAGTTTATATGTTCCTGGTTTGCACAGTTGAACATTTAAAGCACCTGCAGCAGCTGCCATTGGGTATCCTGAGTTGGGGCTGGGAGTGTTTCTAGCGTCTTTCAACATTATCCTCCAGGACTGTTTATAGTCCAAAGACATTACAAAGGCTGATATAACAATGAGAAACCCCGTGATTCTGGCTGGAAGAAAGTTCAGGAGATCATCTAATTTAGCTGGGAACCATCCAATATCAATATTAACAGGATCTTTATAACCAACCATTGCATCCAGGGTGTTTACCACACGATATGAAACCCCTGCAGCTACTGCAAATATGACCAGAAGTGGGTATGGTAAGGTTGATCCATATTGGAGAAATAATGACGAATACACTGGCCATGAAAAAAATGCAAGGATTGGGATAAGAATAGTGTAAAATATGGGTGCTACTACTGAATCAACTATGTTCTCAGTTAATGTTTCAATCGTGGCCGAAACAACCTCCTGTAACGATAATTTTGATGTTGGTCTGCTAACCAAGAATGATAATGATTTTCGTCCCTTATTTATATCTTCATCAAGATCTTTGGCAACTATCCCTGCAGATCTCAATAAAGTCCTGACAGAAAATGTTGTGGATAATAGAAGAGCTGCTACTAGTATAAATAATAGTTGATTAAAGGACGAACAAAACAGAATAATTGTGAAAAAGGATATAAACACCACTATCAGTGAAATAGTCATTATAAATCCATATAATATACAAATATGTTTTGAATAATGGAAGAAATGGCTTTTCATTATCTCAATTAACTTACCCATCCACACAACAGGATGAATCGGAGATGGTAATTCTCCAAACATTAAATCAATGAAAAAAGATGCTAAAATAATGATTAAAATTTCTTCTACCATGTTTTCATTTCCCTTAAACAAACGAGTTTAATTTAATAATCATTTATAGGAAATATCTGGAATTCAATATATTTTATATGTTTCAATTAAATTTATTTGTGTACAACCACGTATTAGACATATTTTAAAAAAAATAAGGAAACAAATGGATGCTAAGGACATTAAACCGTGAGTTTAATTAATTAATTTATTTAATGAGGTTTAATGGACGTGTTGGTGGGTATTTGTCTTTTAATTATTAAAAAAAGATTGGAATTATTTTTTAATATTTTTAAAACCTATAATGTTGGGAGAAAGACCCCAATTTCAAGTGTAATGAAATTTATGTGTGTGCAACAAATTTTTAAAAAAAAATAGGAATATAATATTTTAAGTTAGATAGTGATTAAGGAAAGCAAAAACAATGAACGGTTTTAGGAAGAGAGGTGCATTTCAACTGTAAAAAATCCATATTATTGTTTTCGTCAAAAAAAGAGGTTGATTTCAAGTGTAAAAAATAAAAAGTTACAGTTAAGTATTTAAAGAAGATAACTTTCAAGTGTATTTTAAACCTTATTTATTGTGAAAATAATTATCAGTTAAAAAAGAATATATCTGTAACAATGAGAGATCAATTTCAACTGTAACTTTAACTATTATTAAATATAACTATTTAATTATTATATTTATATATTAGTTTATGAATTATAAACTAGAATATCTGTTATTTATTAAATTAAACAAACGAAATCAAATATAAATGAGCTTTTTCATATAAAGGACTTTTTTTGGTCTTAAATTTTTATTATCTTAATTTTATCTGATATTTATTCTAATCATTTTTTTATTTTTTAAATCTATATAAATAACTAAATTCATTTGATCCGATGTTTTTTTGGGGAATAAACTTTAAAAAGACTTATCACAGCTTCAAATTGTAAAATTATCCAATAATTTATCTTTTTAAATAATCGTATATTGATGTTTACAGTTGAAATTGATCTCTCTATCTATATTCACAATAGATATTATTTTTTTACACTTGAAATACATCTCTTTCTATCTCAATAAATCTGAATTTAATGTTTTTTACACTTGAAATCAACCTCCCACCGTAATGATTAATATAGGATCAAATACTTACACTTGAAAC
>JAHKLP010000106.1 GCA_020855015.1 Methanobacterium sp. | reverse complement strand
TTTATTCGTTAATTTAGTTGTATATATTTTGTTCGAATATATAAGTACGTTCGGTTCAATGCGAACAGTAACATTTATATGGGATAGTTCGCATAACTTCTTACGTTCGGGAACCTGCGAACCAAAATTTTGTGTTATCAAAATGAAAACATTAAAAAATCATGGAGAATAGGACACGAATCTAATCAACTAAGAAAAAATAGGAAGTCTTAAGGAAAAGACCTGGAATAATTAGGAAAACCAATTTTCAACAGTTAATGTCATGAATTAATTTTTCTTGTCCTCAGGAGGATAAACTCACCCCCATCTTCCTTTCATTCTATTCTTCCTTTTGGTAAGGCGGAAAGTATTATATTCCGAATTAATTTTATAAGAACCTGAAATTACTGGATTAGTGGTCAGATAATGAAAACAAAAAATAATAACAAAATAATGGTTGGTGTTAGCTGCCGGTGTCAGAAACCAGCCATTTCCCGGCCCCCATCTCATCTTCGGAAAGTTCAATGCCAAAAATGTGGTAAAATTTTCAAGACCAACCGGGATCTAAACAAGCATGGCCTAGATACTTGCTTTAAATGTAGAGAAAGGAGATACTAAGAAATATTTCCATTCAATGTCTAATCGAATAAAAAGAATAATAAATAGATTAAAACATGCTTATTATGCCTGGAACCACACTGTATAATATTAAAGTGGCCAAGACACCAATCAGAACTATTGAAACACTTGATGTTATTCCATTCACAAATTTTTCAGGTATCTTTCTCCCCGCAATTTTCCTGGGCATTTTTTTCCCAGCAAATCTCTCTGGTAATTTATATCCGAGTATTTCTTCGAATATTATTCCACCATCAAGGGGTTTTATTGGGAGAAGGTTAAACAAACCAACCATCAGATTCAAAGCAAATACCCAGTAACCTACATCAGCAAGGTTATATAAAAACCAGGGAAGTATTTCCCCGTAGACACGTGAAACTTCTGGTTTAACAACAAGACGGGTTTCACTACGCGTTCCCGGATAGCTGATGGACGCATTATTTGGTTGACCTGTTGATGTAATGGTATAAGTGCCCATATTAGTGACATAAGTCAGCTTATCTCCAGGTTTGGTTTTATTCACCATTACATCCAGATAATTTGTTCTGTTATTGATTGTAAAACCATTAATGCTACTGACTATCATTCCTTCTTTAAGTATGCCTTCAGAAGGACCCCCGGGTGTTACACTGGTAATTTTAATACCATCTTCTTGGAAAGCGTAAGGTATAAAGGATGAAGACAGAATAAGTACAGTAATAAATGCTATTACTGCCAGTGCAATGTTAAAAATCGAGCCTGCTGCATATATGCGGAGTTTTGTTGATTTTTTAGCCTTTTCAACGTCTTCTTCATCAAGTTCCACAAAGGCCCCGGGCAGGATTGTTGCTAAGATCACGCCAATGGATTTAATTCCAACACCATCCACTCTGGCCAGAATCCCATGTCCGAATTCATGAACCACCATGAGTAAAACCAGGGCGATCATACCCGATACAATGGGTATGAATACCGGAGATCCTGGAATATCAACTCCAGGCAATAAAAGTGCTGCAGGGGCAACAGGAGCCTGAAACAAATATATTAATGACATTATGGTGGTGTAAACCATAAAAATCATACCTAAAATTGCCAGGGGAATGCCTATATTCATGCTCCAGCGCCAGAATCTTGGACATAGATTGGCAATGAAATCTATCCATCCTCTCATTTTCTGAGTTCTTCTCATAAGGATGGGTCCATAAACATCTATTTTCAACCTATCTTTAAATATAATGGCCAGAATATAGATGGCAACAATAAAAATCACGTAGTACCATAAAACATTCAAACAAGATCACCTTTCATTAATAACAAGTCCCTTCTAATTTAAGCTTTTAACGATTGGTAAGGAAGAACCCAACAATTTTCTCCTTCAAAAACTCCTTCCTGATTTTCTGGTATTATAATGTAGGAATCCGATTCAACCATTGACCTTATGATCCCGGAACCCTTAATTTTCAAGGGACGAACCAAATCACCTTCAATTGTGGCCCTTACGTAATCTGTTCTACCTAAAGATGATGCTATCTTATGTGTTGCCTTTTTCTGAACAGTTAATGGTTTTATCTGGAAACCCTGCATTTTATGAAGAGCATCTCTCACAAAAACATCAAATTGAACCATAGCTGCCACCGGAAAACCAGACAACATAAAAACAGGTTTGCCATGAATTTGTGCAAATGTAAAGGGTTTACCTGGCCTCAGTGAAACACCATGGAAAAGGACCTCACCCATTTCATCAGCTACATCCACCACAACGTCTCCTTTACTAATAGCAGTGCCTCCGGTGGTAATTAATGCATCATAATCTTTTAACAAATTATTAAACATATCTTTCAACAGATTGGCATCATCAACAGAATGGAACATTTCAGGAACTGCCAGACAACTCTCTACCATGGACTTAATGGCAAAATGATTGGAATTAATAACTTCTGGCCCTTCAACTCCATTCTTTGGCATCACTAACTCGCTACCAGTTATTATAACTCCAATTTTAGGTTTTTTAAAGACAGTAGCATGGTCAAACCCTGCAGAAGCAACGATACTTAATTCAGGGGGGTTTAAGATTTTACCCTTATCAAGAACAAGATCACCTTTATGAAAATCTTCACATGCAGGAGAAACATTTTCACCAGGAAACACGGAGGTTTCCACCTGTATAAGGCCTTCTTCCAGGTAGGTGTGCTCTTCCATCACCACTGCATTGGCACCATCAGGTAAGGGAGCACCAGTGGCTATTTGAATTGCTTCACCTTTTTTTAGTTTAACTTTGGACTGTGCACCGGCTATGATGCTATCCACCACTATTAATTGGGTGGGGTTATTCACAGAGTGGCCAAAGGTATCTTCCGCCATAACTGCATATCCATCCATAGCAGAACGATTAAAAGGTGGTGAATCAAACTTAGAATGCACTTCAACTGCATTTACTCTCCCATATGCTTTTTCAAGATCGATATCTTCTGTTGAAGGTTTAATCAAGCAACTGGATATGATTTTTTTGGCATTAGCCACAGGGATGAATTTAGATAATAACATTTTACGAACTCTTTGGTTTATTATATTCGTGATTTGTTCCTTAATTATAACTGGTTCAGTGGTTATGTAATGAAAACATAAAAATGTATTTAAACCTTGTGATTGTCTCACATAATAATCATGTCATAATTTTGCTGATTTATTTTCATGGCAAAAATAGATAGAATCAATGAATAGGGTAAGAATTAAAAAAACAAAATATGGTAAATTTAACAAGATTAAATCACCTTTCATCTATCAGAGGTTTAAATGGACACTATACTGCTTTTTACAGCAATTTT
>JAHKLP010000073.1 GCA_020855015.1 Methanobacterium sp. | reverse complement strand
GATGATTAAAAGAACTTTATAAAAAAATTGAGGGATGGAAATGGACAAATTTGAGCAAAAAATGCAAGAACTAGTAAGAGAAGGCCTGTCTGAAGATGAAGTTAAAAAGAAATTTTTAGATGAAATGGGAGATGAATGCATTTGCCCAGATTGCCCAATGTTCAACCAGTGCGCTAAGGAAAAGTATGAGGGCCTTTATTGTCTTTTAGGGAAATCAGAATGTACATTGGAAGAAGATGACTGTATTTGTCCAGAGTGTGAAGTAGTGGAAGATTTAGATCTTAAATATGATCTTTACTGTATCAAAGGGTCTGAAAAAGAATTAAGACAATAGCCCCCTTGAAAATTTGGAAAGCCCAAAAAAATTTACACTAATTTAACAACATACTTCTAAAATAAAGATCATCCAAATAATATTCAATGAATTGTTGGATGGAACTATAATAGTTAGATAGGTTAAGATAGAATTTCAATATTAGGAAATAGTAGTAGAATAAGTTGAAATCCTAAATTTATTGTATTTTAATTTTTGTCAAAAAGAGTTGAGGGATGCTATGAGTTATCATGGATTAGCTAAAAATTTTCTAAAATCACAGGAAATATCCATAGGGGACATTATATCCATAAAAAAAGATGGTGCAGAGTATAGAGGTATGCTACTGGATCGCGCCGAAGATGCTGATGAATTCCATATCGTGCTGAAGCTGGATAACGGATACAATATTGGTGTTTCCATAGAAAAAGCTGAAGTAAAGCTTCTCCAAAAGGGAGAAAAGCCAAAAATTGATCTTCCTCCACTTGATGTTCAGAAAGATCCAAAAAAGATGGACATATCCATCGTATCCACAGGAGGAACCGTTGCTTCCATTATTGACTATAAAACAGGGGCTGTACACCCTGCTTTCACTGCTGAAGACCTTCTTCGAGCCACTCCCGAACTTTTGGATGAAGCTAACATTCAGGGAAAGGCAATCATGAACATCTTAAGCGAGAACATGAAACCTGAATACTGGATTGAATCAGCCCAATCAGTGGCAGATGAGATAAACAATGGTGCCGATGGAGTGGTAGTGGCCCACGGAACCGATACCATGCACTACACATCAGCAGCGCTGAGTTTCATGATTGAGTCTCCAGTTCCAATTATCATTACCGGTGCTCAAAGAAGTTCCGACCGTCCTTCTTCTGATGCTTTTTTAAATCTCATGAGCTCAGTTAATGCTGCTAAATCAGATATTGCCGAAGTAATGGTCTGCATGCACGCCACGGAAAACGACAGCAAAGCCCACCTGCATAGAGGAACTAAAGTTCGTAAGATGCACACCAGTCGTCGGGACACCTTCACCAGCATAAACAGCCACCCACTGGCACAAGTACAAGATGGAAAGGTAAAAATTATTGACACTGATTACTCATACCGGAGACGTAACCAAACCATGTTAGAAATTAATGACTCCCTTGAACCCAAAGTAGCATTTATAAAGAGCTATCCTGGTATCACCGGCGAAATAATCGACTACTATGTGGATAAAGGATACAGGGGCATGTTACTGGAGGGCACTGGTTTGGGGCACTGCCCTGATCATTTAATTCCCTCAATTCAAAGGGCAGTGGATGATGGAATACATGTTGCCATGTCGTCTCAGTGCATATATGGGCGAACCAACTTGAATGTGTACAGTACTGGACGTAAACTTCTATCTGCAGGAGTAATACCTGTGGGAGATATGTTGCCTGAGACTGCCTACGTGAAACTGGTATGGGCCCTGGGACAGACTACAAATCAGGAAGAAGTCGAAAATATTATGCAAACTAACCTTAAAGGAGAATTAGAGGACAAATCATCCTCAAAGCATTTCTCGAGAGATTATGGGGAATAGAAGGATATGGTGATGGATATGGATGAAAAGATCAATTACAATGAACTGGGCCTCATGATGGGTCTGGAGATACACCAACAGCTCAACACAAAAACAAAACTCTTCTGTCCCTGTGAATGTGAATTAACAGATAAAAAACCGAATTATCGTGTTTTAAGGTATCTCAGACCAACTCAGAGTGAACTGGGAAAAATTGATCGGGCTGCATTTGAAGAATCCCGACGAAAACTCACATTTCTCTATGATGCTTATCCTGAGCACACTTGTCTGGTGGAGGCAGATGATGAGCCACCACACCCTCTAAACCAGGAAGCACTGGAAATCGGCCTTATAATTGCATCACTTTTAAACATGCAGGTGGTGGATGAGTTCCATACCATGCGAAAACAAGTTATTGACGGCAGTAACACTGGAGGATTCCAGAGAACAGGACTGGTAGCCAGCAATGGATATCTGGACACACCTTATGGTAGGGTGGTTATTGAAAACCTGTGTCTGGAAGAGGATGCTGCACGTAGAATGGGGCAGAGGAAGGGTAAAGTAGAATTCCGTCTTGATAGGTTGGGTATTCCTCTTCTGGAGATAACCACCGATCCTTCTATCCATAGACCAGAACAGGTAAGGGAAGTAGCCTACCAGCTTGGACAAGTACTGCGCAGTACAAAGGTAAAACGTGGTCTGGGAACCATACGCCAGGATCTGAATATTTCAATAAGAGACGGAGCTCGAGTTGAGATAAAAGGTGTACAGGACCTGGATGCCATGCCCTTAATGGTTGAAAATGAGGTTAAACGCCAACTGAAACTACTGGAAATACGTGGAAAACTTCTGGAACGTAAAGCTGAGGTTGAAGAAGAAATTTATGACTTGGAAGAAATATTCAAGGAAACAGAATCTAAAATAATACAAAAAGCTCTTAAAAAGGATGGTAAGGTTTTAGCCATAAAATTAGTGGGATTCCGGGGATTAATAGGCAAAGAATTACAACCTAACCGTAGGTTTGGAACTGAACTGGCGGGTTATGCCAAAAAAATGGGTGTGGCAGGAATATTCCACACTGATGAACTTCCAGCCTATGGCATCTTACAGGAAGAGGTGGAAGGAATTAATAAATTAATGGAAATAGGGGAGTATGATGCTTTCATCCTGGTGGCAGATGAGGAGGAGAAAGCACGCAATGCATTGGAAGAAGTGCAAAGAAGGGCGGGAATGTCGATGAAAGGTGTTCCTGAAGAGACGAGGAAGGCACTTGATGATGCCAATACTGAATATCTCCGACCACTACCCACTGCCAGTAGGATGTATGTGGAAACCGATATCCCTGCACAAGTGATATCTAAAGAACGCCTGGATCATGTGAAGGCAAACCTTCCAGAGCTTCCTGAAGAGAAAAAATCCCGTATCATTGAAGAATACGGTTTAAGTGAAGATTTGGCTACTGCACTGGTTAAAAGAGATCAAGTTAGTAAATTTGAGGAAATTACTCATGATACGAATGTCAGTCCAACAACTGCAGCCACACCTTTGGCGTACACAGAACCCGATTTGCGGAGAGATGGTTGTGATGTTAGTGTATTAACCACCCAAACATACATTGATACCCTTAAATTAGTAGATGGAAATCAAATCACGGCTGCTTCAATTCCTAAAGTCCTTAGAGGAGTATGCGAAACTGGAAACTCTCCTTTAATTGTTTCCAAGGAATTAGATTTACTTATGTTTTCTGAAGATGATGTTAAAGGAATAGTAAAGGGCATAGTATCATCTAATGTGGAAATGATTAAGGAAAGGGGTCAGGCAGTGATGGGGCCCTTGATGGGAAAGGCAATGAAAGAACTCAAGGGCAAAGCTGATGGAAAACTGGTAAATAAATTTGTTAAGGAAGAAATAGAGAACTATCTAAAGTGAAGGTGCATTTTATGACAGAATCGGTGGAGGAATACGATTTGATCATTGTTGGGGGAGGACCTGCAGGTTTGACCGCTGGAATTTATGCTGGCAGGCAGGGTATGAAAACCATTATACTGGAAATGATGACTGGTGCTGGTTCAGGTTACATGGTTCCTCTCATGGAGAACTATCCTGGTTTTGATCTGATTTCTGGGAAGGACTTGCTGGAGAAGATGAGAAAACAGGCCGAAAAACGTGTACCTATGGAGAACATGGAGGAAGTCAAAGAAATTGTGAAAAATGACTTGGATCATATCTCTGTCAAAACATCCAAAGGGGAATACAAAACTAAGTCGGTCATAATATCCACAGGAAGTCGTCACAGAAGACTGAAAGTGCCGGGTGAGATAGATTTCATTGGTCGTGGAGTTTGTTATTGTGCCACTTGTGATGGACCATTATATCCTGATAAGGATGTGGTGGTAATTGGTGGGGGAAATGCAGCAGT
>JAHKLP010000064.1 GCA_020855015.1 Methanobacterium sp. | reverse complement strand
GTATTATATCTTTTATATGATTCTTAGAATGATTCTTAAAATAAATTTTCGAAAACTTGTGATCTTAAAAAATGTATTGTAGCGTTTCATATATAATTTTTTAAAAACTAAATGACTATTGATAAAAGTCATAATATCCACTTAAAATATGATAAAAGATTGAATAAAATATGTAAAATAAGAACGTTGAAAAATAAAAAACCCACTCTCATAAGTAATCAAAAATTTCTCCTGAAGATTGGATTTTATCATATTATGAGTGTTATTTTCTATTTTTAAGGCATCTTATTTACTTGATTTAACATAGGAACCATCTTCATCATGGATCTCATTACCCATCAGTGGTGGATTAAAGACACATAACAAACGAAGATCCTTTCTGTAAGCTCGGAGATAATGACGGTCATGTTTGTCTAGAGCATACAGTGTACCTGGTTTAATAGGATAAACTATGCCATCATCTGTGGTCTCAATTTCCCCTTCTCCTTCTACACAGTATACAGCCTCTAGATGGTTTTTATACCAAATTAAAGTTTCAGTATTAGCATAGATTATGGTTTCATTAAAGGAAAACCCCATATTATCCTCTGCTAAAATAAAACGTTTACTAACCCAGTTATTATTTCGTGCTGAAACTTCGCGACTGGTTCCTTCAATTTCTTCTAAAGTTCTAACTATCATTATTTAAATCCTCAATCATGGCTTCTCTTTTTTCAAGAACAGCTTTAATGGAATCTTCAATAATTTGCAAACCATCAGTTAGTAAATCAGGCTCAATGGTTAACGGAGACAAGAACTTCAGCACATCATCTTCTGCACCAGCCAATTCTATTAAAAGACCTCTAGAAAAAGCTTCTTCTGATACGTCACTACAAAATCCCCTTAATGGAATTTTAAGACCATATATTAATCCTTTACCACGTACTTCGGCTTGGATGCTGGGATACTTTTCTTTAATTTCCATTAATCCATCTTTGAGTATTATTTCCTTGCTTTCAACAGCTTTGGATAGGTTATCGTTCTCCCAGTAGCTTAGAAGCTCTGCAGATGCTATGAAAGCCAAGTTATTCCCCCTAAATGTGCCAGTATGTTCTCCTGGCTTCCACTGATCTAATTCTGTTTTCATTAATACCATGGATAATGGTAAACCCCCTCCAATGGATTTAGAAAGTGTTATAATATCCGGGTTGATTCCTGAACTTTCAAAACTGAAAAAACTTCCAGTACGGCCGTTTCCTACTTGAATATCATCCACAATCAGTAATATGTCAAAATCTTTACATATTTGTTCGATATCTCTTAGCCATTCATCACTGGCCACATTAATACCACCTTCAGCTTGAATGCATTCAAGAATTATTGCTGCTGGCAGGTCCACTCCACTGCTTTGATCTTCCAAGTATTTTCGAAGATAATCCGCAGTATTAACATCGTCTCCGAAGTATCCATCAAAAGGCATGAAACTTACATTAGTCCGGTTAATAAAGGCTTCATCTCTATAAAAAGAATTTGCAGTAACTGCCATGGATCCCATAGTGAGTCCGTGAAATGCATTGGTAAATGAAATGATATTTCTACGACCTTTAACCATTCTAACTAGTTTTAAAGCTGTTTCAACAGCATTAGTGCCTGTGGGTCCCGTAAATTGTATTTTATATTCCATATGCCTGGGGTGTAAGACAATATCATAGAATTTCTCTAAAAATATTTTTTTGGCAGTGGTAGCCTTATCCAATCCATGGATAATACCATCATCTTTAATATATTTTATAAGGGCTTCTGATACCATAGGATTGTTATGCCCATAATTTAAGGTTCCGGCACCTGCAAAAAAATCTATATATTCATTTCCTTGTTCATCATATAGAAGTGAACCCTTTGCTTTCTGGAATATTGCAGGAAAACTTCTTATATAGCTACGCACTTCTGATTCATGCTGTTTGAATGTTTTCATCTAATCACGCTACTATTAAAACTCTATTTCATGTTCAGTTAATTATTTTCTCCTATTTAGTTAAAGGACCTATTCGAAGGAGTAATTCCTCTTCATGATTCGATTTGCCAAAGAGATCACTGGTAAAAAAAGATGATTTTTGAATATTAGTATCCAGTTGAGAGGCTATCTTCTGAAATAAAGACATTGAAGATTGATTTGAAGGAGTTACAGTTGTCTCAATGAATTTAACAGATTCAACACATTCTCTATTGAGGATGTCCATTATCATTTTAGTTGCCAGTCCCCTACCACGGGTGTCAGGATGCACTGCTACTTGCCATATAAAAAGAGTTTTTCTGTGATGTGGATTAATGTAAGCAGATATATACCCAACTATCTCATTATTTGATTCTGCTAATACACTGGTCTGGTCAAAATGAGTGCATATCAGCAGATAACTATATAAAGAATTAATGTCCAGTGGTTTACATTGTTTAACGAGATGATAGATTCGTTCTCCATCTTCTATTTGGGGTTTTCGAATTATTATTGGCCTATTTTCATCATTTTTTAAGCCCATATGTAAATTTACTTTTCAATCACTTAAATAGTATTTGCAAAAAGATGCAGTTTTTGGGTGTATTTAAGTGATTTTGACTGCATCAAATGTAAAAATATGCCTTTGTGTTATAGACGTACATAAAAAAAGTAAATCTTTAAAAGTTAAGTGGCTCTTTTTTCTGTATAAGCCCTGATTATATCACCTTTGGTGAAAAATCCGATTAACTTTTCTTCATCCTCTGAATCTACCACTGGAAAGTGAGAGATTTCTTCATCTGATATCCTCAACAAAACATCTTCTAACCTATCCGCTGGTTTCACGGTTATTAGATCAGTAGTCATTACATCTTTCACAAGGAGGTTATCATGATCCATCTCATCTATCTTATCAAAATCTGAATGAGTAACAATGCCTACTAATTTATAATCTCCCTTAATTACAGGAAAAGCCATGTGACCCGTATTTATAATCATTTCAGATAATTTAGAAAGACCTAAATCCTCAGATACTGTGTCAACATCTATTTTCATAATATCTTCTACTTTAATCATCTTCATCATATTTATATCCATCTCTTGTTCAATGATAATACCTCTTCGCTTTAATTTCGTCGTATATATGGTTTCTTCCATTAAATACTTGAATAAGGAACTGCTCACAACACATGCAAACATAACAGGCAGAATAATCATGTAATTACCTGTCATTTCAAAAATCATAATAATTGCTGTTAAAATTGCTCCACTTGCCCCAGCAAAAACCGATGCCATACCTACCATGGCATAAGCTTCATAACTGGCAGTGATAGCTGGGAACAATTTATGAATAAACATTCCAAAAGAACCACCTACCATAGAACCAATGAATAATGAGGGTGCAAATACTCCTCCAGATCCACCAGAACCCAATGTAATTGAAGTTGCTATTATTTTCAAAAAGATTAAAGCAAAAACCGCAGCAAAAATGATTTTTCCATCAAATAATAAATTGATACTATCATATCCTATTCCAAATACATGAGCACTGCCTGTAGACAGGAAAACAATTAATCCAATAATACCAATGCATAACCCCCCAATGGATGGTTTTATTATTTCGGGTGCTTTTATCTTCTCAAAAATATCTTCAATCCCATATAACGATTTTGTGAAAAAAATTGCTATAAAACCTGCAAAAAGACCCAATAATAAATAAAAAACAATTTCAGTTGGTGTTTTTAACGTATATTGAGGCAATAAAAAGACATATGTCCTTTCAAAACCCAAGTAATTAAGTATGACTCTTGAAGTTATAGTTGCAAAAACGGAAGATATAACAATTGGAGTCAAAGATTTAATTCTAACTTCTCTTAAGATTAACTCTAAAGCAAATAAAACTCCCGCAATAGGAGTATTGAATGTTGCAGCAATTCCACCAGCAGCACCACAAGCTACAAGAACCTTTGTCTGATAGGTATTTAGTCCAAGTTTCTGTGCTATGGTTGAACCTGCTGTGGAGCCAATCTGAACAATAGGACCTTCCCTTCCTGCTGATCCACCAGAACCTATGCAGATAGCAGAGGCTAAAGCTTTAACCGCAGCAACTCTGGGCCGTATTTTGCCCCCGTGTAGTGTCACTGCAGCCATAACCTCTGGAACACCATGCCCCTTTGTTTCTCTGGCAAAATAATAAGTCAGTATACCTACAAACAATCCGCCAATTGCAGGGATAATTACTATAAAATACGGACTTACTTCTTTGAAAATAGATCCCAACTGAGTAAAAAACAGATTATCAAAGCCTATTATCAAATAATGGAAGCCAATTGAAACTATTCCACAGATAAGTCCAGTTAGGATTGCAAGTATGTTGAAATAAACAATATTTGACTGAATCGATTTTTTAACTTCCATCATACGCTCTCAAAATGTTCCCATATTCGGTAATTTTTAGTACATTTTTATTCACTTTAATCTAGCCCTAAAAAAACCTTAGATTACTTGTGATATTTAAAACTTTATTCAGTTAATAATTTGTGTGGAAACTCCAGATAAAATAATCTAATGAATAAATAATATATAAATGGAGGGTAATCCCATAAAAATCAAATTATAACTATTTTCATTCATAATTCTTATTCATTAAGAACATTCTAAATTCATAAATTAAGAAATACTAGATCTTACAATTTACTAATGGCCCATAATACAAAATGAACTAACAAAACAACAAATAGTATAATATAAACTGTAATTTAACCATTAATTATAAATTCTACCAATAATCAACTCACGGTGTGTAAAATGGAAAAAAAGGGGTTCATAGGTAAGTTAAAGATACTATCAAAACCTGCGGGTAATCCTCAATGGAAAAAAGCAGCTAAATCCATCATTTTAATGTTTTTAGCTGCACTGATAGCAAAAATGATAGGTTTTGACAACGGTTTAAGAGCAATTTTGTTTATAACCCTTATCGCCACCATTATCATAGATCTTCCGCTACCTATACGCAAAATCATCCCCCTTGCTTTAGCAGGATTTTTAATGACCTTTTTGGCCTTTGTAAGTTCTTCCCTGGCACTTTCGAGCCTTCCAGTATTCTTATTTTTCACAGTTGTATGGGCGTTCTTTAGTCTATCTCTGTACATATTTAATGAAAACGCAGGTTTATTTGGGTTTATGATATTCACTGGTTACTTTATGTCAGTTCTGCTGGTAAACAATTATGTTTCCCCCCTTAACTGGGGACTTTACATAGTTTTAGCCTACTTAGTTGCATCTATCCTTCTAATTCCCAAGTTTATTCATGACAAAGATGATATTCTAAAAATGGTTGCCTCCCCTTATGATCCCCAAACTTCTCTGGAAAAAGTTTTAAGAACAAGACAGGCATTATCTGGTGTGCCACTTTCAAAGAGAAACTATGAACTTTTCAGAATTGGAACATACCTTAATGGATTTCGATCGTTTGGCGAACTAATTTTGTCACGCCTATCCGGTGAATCTAAGGACATATTCAGCCGCTTCATGGAAACTGCCAGTCAAAGTAGCTCAGAGATCTCCAGGAGTATCAGCAACCATGAAAAAGAATTTGATCTGAAACCCATTGATGAGGAAATAGTTAAATTACAGGAAAGTACCGACGATCGGAGTATGAATGCTGTTTTAGATGTGGCTCATAACATTAGAAGCTTTTTTAGAAGGGTTAAAGAGTTACTGGCCGAAGAAGAGACATCTTCCATAACAATGAAAATAAAATCACCCCGGGACTCTCTTCAGGAAGTTTTAAAGGCAAACTTTAATCTCCACAATATGTACATCCGTCATGCTCTACGTTTCACTCTGGCCATGACCCTAGGACTTTTAGCTGTCTATTTAACCCATGAACGTAGTGCCATATGGATAACCATGGGCATTCTCATCATTATCAAGCCAGATGTAACCAGTACTTTTAACAATATGATTTCCAGGGTTTCTTATAATTTTATAGCAATTCTCCTGGCTATTGTCCTTGGATTCATCTTCCCCCACCAAATACTGGTCTGGATAGCCATTATTATGTTGTTTTTCTTCAGGGCATTTTATCCGACCTATATAAGCCTTTCAGTAATAGCTATGACTGTGTTTGTAGTTCTGATCTGGCCTGGTGGAACTGTTTTTGAAAATGCAGTTGCTCGGATAATTGACATATCCATTGGAGCCATTATAGCTTTTATATGTGCATATTTAATTTTACCAAGCCGGATTACTGTTGACCTACCTGGACAGATTGCCAGAACAATTCGTGCCAACCAGGAATATGTGAAAGCAGTTATTCCAACCGAAGAGATGTTCTACGATCACGAGACGGCAGTTAAATATTTCAGAAAATATAGTTTAGAGGAAAAAAATCTTGAATCTGCTATTAAAAAGGTTGATGATACCTTTAATGATGTAGGAGATGATGTGTCACTTTTCAACAAAATTGGTACAGCTAACCATAAATTGGCTGCTGACATTTCTACCTTACCGGCTTTAATTGAATCGGGGGCTACTTTACCAGACATTTCCCGTTTCAAAGAACATTTGATTGATGCCTTGAATGAGCTGGCTCTATCGGTGGATAAAAATGTGGTGCTTCCAAGGGCAAATATCGATGGATACTATGGTAGTGATGGTCGCCAAGTTAACCTGGAGAACTACCTGGATTGGATCATTAGTGATGTTAAATTCTTACAAGAAGCTGTGGAAATAGGCCACCAAACAGGAGCCTTGAAAAAATACCGTGATATGACTTAATAGGTTAAAAGTCTAGAAATTAAGAAGTAAGGAGTTATGATCAAAAGGATTGTTTAAAAGGATAGGTTTTTTCAAAACTGCATCTTTAACCTTTTTTAAATTAATGTTTCATTCAATATAGATTAAATGATAATAGAAAAAAATATTTGATGGTATTAATCAATTAAAATCATGACTAATGACCTCAATCGTAAGCTGGTACTGGTCTTGGAGACAATTTTTCTGGTCTTTATATTCTTGGACAGTTTACTTCTGTTTATCAGTATTTTTCTACCTATCAGACAAGGTTCTTATGTTAATATTGCCTATTTTGATTTGGTAACCAGCATTTTACTTTTATTCGGGTACTGGATTCAGAAACGCAGAACCCAGTCGAAAGAAGGATATTTGAAAAGGAATTGGAATGGGATTATAGCGATTATTCCATTTTATTTTATTGGAATAGTTATTTTAAATATTGATTCTGTTTCAATTATTCTGAAGATCCTGGCACTAATTAAAATATTTACATTGTTGATGGCTGCCCATCAATTAGGTAAAGCAGTAGATAGATTTGTTGCCCAAAGTAAACTGGTTTATGGTTTTGCATTCTTTGTTATCGTGCTTTTGGTCTGCTCAACAACATTTTTCTTACTGGAAAATGGAGTTAATCCCGAAGTTAGCACCTATGAGGACTCATTATGGTATGTTATCCAGACTATCACTACAGTTGGTTACGGTGATGTGGTTCCCATCACCCAGTGGGGACGTTTAATTGGAATAATCGCCATGATCAGCGCAATAGGCATCTCTAGTTTATTAACTGCCGCCACTACTTCATCTTTGATGACTAAATTACGTGAAGACCGTGAAAAACTCGCCAAATCTAGTGTGGGTTATATTAAAGAGGTTGAAAATAAAATAGATGGTTTAGAATCAAAAGTGGCAAAAAAAGAAAATCTTAAAGAGCTGGAAATTAATTTAAAAGATATAAAATCAGAAGTAAATGAAATTAAAGATCTTCTTACTAAAATAAATAAAAAATAAGGAAAAAATATTAATTTTCAAAATCTGAACTGTAGTCCATTTTTTTCTCGGCTAATCTTACTCGAGTAATGACAGCACCCCATTTATTATCAGCCAGGCACCTATTAAGATTCCCAAGTATATGGGATCGAAGGCTAGTGTTCCTAGAATGATATACAGCAATCCAAGGACAATTCCCAGTATTCCTGCCCAGGTAGCATTTTTATACTCACTGCGGGAAAGTAGAGCGATCACACCTGCTGCTATCATGAATATTCCAACAAGGTATAATAAGAAGCCTGTTAAAAATGCGAATAATGCAGGACTGAAAATTAGACCAATACCTACAATTAGGACTATAATACCTAATATCACATTCAAAATACCTGAAGTCTTACTGATCTCCATCTGAGATGCACCTACAATTAAAAGCCAGATAGCGATCATCAAAACAACAAAACCAGTCAACAAACTGGCAGCTACAAGACCACCCAGTGGAAACACCATTACTAATAAACCAAGAACTATTGCCAAAATAGCCAATACTGGATTTTTCATCTAACTCCTCCATCTATTTCTAGTTAAATTTATATTTAACCAAGAATAATTTGTCTCTGAAAATATAAAAGTTTTACTTT
>JAHKLP010000008.1 GCA_020855015.1 Methanobacterium sp. | reverse complement strand
CATCGGAAAAATAAACTTTTGTTCTTATCATATAGTCAGATATATCTAAGAAAACTAGGAAGATTGGTCTCTGATTCAAGTAAAATACCCTTGGATGATTTATTATCTCAATATAAGAAGATAATGATGGAGATGCTTCTAATTGATCCTTTGCCACCGGCCAATGTAAATGTTTTATTGCACGCCTTTGGACACTTCTCGAAAGATATTAATCATCAGGAAAAAGCATTTTTCTTGAATTCCCTGGAAAAATATCGTCAGGGTAGAATTCCTCTTTTAGTAATACAGAATTTGCTTAAATCATGGATAATTAGATTTAATAATGATTATCTAAATGATCAAACTTTTTTCGCGCCTTATCCCGAAGATCTTATGGAAATAACGTTTATATAAAGTATAAATCTTTTATTGGAATTATGCGAAGTGATTAAGGATGGGAGAAAAGAATGATCCAAAAAGAACGCATTAAAAAACTAAATAATAATCATCTGGTGGAGGGAGATTATGTTTTATATTGGATGCAAGCATCTCCAAGATCTCATTTTAATCACGCACTAGAACACGGTATAAATCAGGCGAATAGTCTTAAAAAACCTTTACTGGCATATTTTGGAATTACAAATAATTTTCTTGAGGCTAATAAGAGACATTACCATTTTCTTCTTGAAGGACTGCGTGAAACCCAGATTCTACTTAGAGATAGAGGAATAAAACTTATCATAAGGCTTTGTTCGCCCCCTGAGGGTGTAATTGAACTGGCAGAGAATGCGTCAATGGTAATTGCCGACAGGGGATACCTGAAAATTCAACGTGAATGGGTTCAAAAAGCAGTCAGCATTATTCAATGCCCATTTCATCAAGTGGAAACTAATGTGGTTGTTCCTGTGGAAACTGCGTCGCCGAAGGATGAATACTCTGCAGCAACTCTCCGCAGGAAAATAGATAAACATTTAGATGGTTTTTTAGTTCCTCTCAAAATGAGAGTTATTCAAAAAAAATCTTTAGACCTACCTGTTGATTCTGAATCACTAGATGATTTGGATAGTCTTATAAAACGTATTGGTGTTGATATTGATGTTAGACCTGTAAATAAGTTTGCCGGAGGCAATAGCAGTGCTTTAATATTCTTAAACGATTTTTTGAAAAATAAAATCCACAAATTTGGAGAAAGAAACGATCCTTCCCATGACTATACTTCTCATATGAGCCCATATCTACATTTTGGTCAAATTTCCCCATTATATATAGCACTAGAAGTTTTGAAAACGAATAGTATAGGAACAAGCTCTTACTTGGAAGAATTGATTGTTAGACGAGAATTAGCAATGAATTTCGTTTTTTACAATGAAGATCATGATAACTTAGATTGTTTACCAGAATGGGCTCAGAAAACTCTGAACAAGCACCGTAAGGATAATCGAGAATATACGTATTCTTTTGAGGAATTTGAAAATGCCAGAACTCATGATCCTTACTGGAATGCTGCACAGAAGGAAATGATGTTCACAGGAAAGATGCATGGATACATGCGCATGTACTGGGGTAAGAAAATCATAGAATGGACCAGTGACCCGGAAGAGGCTTATGATATTGCTCTTGCTCTCAACAACAAGTATGAGTTGGATGGTAGAGATCCCAATGGATATGCTGGAGTGGCCTGGTGTTTTGGCAAGCACGACAGAGCATGGAAAGAGAGGGACATATTCGGGAAGGTACGCTACATGAATGCAAATGGATTACGTAGGAAATTCAAAATCAATCGTTATGTGGACGCAGTGGATAATATTTTTTAAATTTAATTTTTAATTATATTAATTTTATTTTTTAATAATTGAATATTAGTTCATGAAATTTAAATTTAAGATAACTATATATTTATCATTGAATCTAATCATAAAAGGAGATTTATGAAGCTTTCATAAATTTTTAATGATTTTTTAAACATTCAAAATATGGATAGGTTAAAGCATCAATATCCACATATCTGCTCTATGAATATTTAAAGATATAATCAAACGATTTAGCAGATTTTAGAATTATTTAGAGTGTTATACACGCGTGAGAGTGATAAAATGGAAATCAATATTGATAATTATTATCAGAAGAGGTACTCGCTTTTCGCATGGCGTTCTAATACTTCACTGGTGAATAAAGTAATTATGGCTTTTTTTATAGCATGCCTAACTGGAATAATGGCTCAAGTAATCATACCATTACCATGGACTCCTGTACCTATCACTGCTCAGACCTTTGCTGTTTTAATGGCTGGCGTTGTTTTAGGACGTTTTTGGGGTGGAATCAGCCAATTGATTTATCTGGCTGTAGGTTTATTGGGTGTGCCCTGGTTTGCGGGTTTAACCGGTGGATACAGTATACTTTTAGGATCTACTGGCGGATACCTGATTGGTTTCATTCTAGTTGCACTTTTCCTCGGTTACTTTACGGATAAATATACTCAGTCCCGTAACTTCCGCCCAATGTTGGGATTAATATTCCTGGCCAACTTTGCCCTTATTTATATTCCAGGACTTTTAGGATTGGGATTATGGATCTACTTGGTTGAAGGTAGTTTCCCGACAATTTTCACACTGCTAAGTATGGGGCTTTTTCCATTTATCTTGGGGGATCTGGTTAAAATTGGAGGTGCAGCAGCACTAAGCAAAGCCATAACGCCTAAAGAGAATTATTAAGAGGTTTTAATAGTGGGTAATGTTGGAGACGTTGGTCCAGGACCAATAAGGATTAGAGCCCACCATATCCTCTGCATGCAAGGATTTCAAGGGTTAGGTTACAATAAGGAATTCACTGCGAATATGGCTCAGATCATAGAAGAAATCAGGAAAAACCCTTCTTCTTTTATTGAAATTATTGTTGGTGTGGATTCAATCTGTGAAAACTGTCCTCATAAAACTTCTCAGGGGATATGCAATAAGGAATCCGAATTTAACAATATAAGTGATATGGACTCTAAAATACTGCAAAAATTAGATATTAAGGAAGGATCAATTCTTTCATCATCAATAATCCAATCCCTGGCTATGAATTTAAGCCGCCCAACAGTGAACAAGATATGTGGAAACTGTTCTTGGAGAAATCATTGTCTTTATTTCCAGGAAAAGATGTTGTAGTAAGGTTTTTTTTATAGTATTTTCGTTTATTCTAAGGGTTTCATGTACAATGAATTTAAAATTTGTTATACAAAACATGCTAGGAATAAATAATTCAATGGAATGGATTAAATGGAAAGTAGACTAAAAAAAACAAAATCAAGAAATTTTGCAGACAAACACCATGAATTCATGGCAGAAGCTGAAAAAGAAGCCATAAAAGGTTTCAACGATGGAGGTATCCCTGTTGGTGCTGTGCTGGTGAAAAATGGTGAAATCATCGGTCGTGGTCATAATCAGAGGATTCAACATGATTCTGCTATTTTACATGCTGAAATGGCATGTTTGGAAAATGCAGGCAGGATGAATGCAGATGATTACAAAAACTGCACTCTTTACACTACTCTTTCCCCCTGTGACATGTGTTCTGGGGCCATAATATTATATCAAATCCCTATTGTGGTCATGGGTGAAAATGAGAACTTTAAAGGACCAGAGGCACATCTGGAGGATCATGGTATCCATCTGTTGAATTTGAACCTGGATACATGTAAAAAATTGCTCAAATCTTATATTCAAGACCATTCCCAACAGTGGAATGAAGATATAGGAATATAATATTTCTTTTAAAAAAATCAAATAAGGTATTTTTTTTAGGTCACAATTAAATCAGATTAATATTTCTTAAATGTTTAAATATTTCCTAAACACAATATTCAATAGATTAGTAATAAATTAGTTAAGGAATAATAATTGGAAAAAAGAAAGATGGGGGAATAATTATGGTGAAATGGGGACCGGTAGTTGTAGGTTTTATTTTGGCTTTAGTTCTGGGTAACTTATTTGGAATATATGTCAATGAATATTGGGGTGTTAACCTTGCATTATTCATAGCAGGACTTATAGTGGGATACTGGGTACATGAAGGTATTATAGGTGGATTGTGGAATGCAACCGTTGCTGGTGCATTTGGGTCCATAGTACTGGCCATATTACTTGTGGTAGGAGGAACTATTTTTGGCGGGGTCGCTGGTTTCGCAGCAGGTTTAACAACTGGTATAACAATTGTAATCATCTCATTAGTTGTTAACATAGTTCTAATGGGTGTTGGAGGAGCTATTGGTGGTTTGTTAAGTGGGAAAGACTAAAAAAAATCATTTTTTATTATTTCTTAGTTGTTCTACATTTTTTTTTATTTGAATAATGTGTATATTTCTATAAATAAGATAAAAAAAATGAAAAAATTTTTCGCTTTTTTTTAAAGTAAATCTGAGTACTATTGATTAAAGTCATTATTGATTAAAGATTTTCCAGACATTCATCCAACAGAATTTGAGCATCATCATTATCAGGGTTAATAATAAGAACTTTCCGGAAACATAGCACTGCTTCTTCAAAACGGTTTAGTTCCATGAATGCAACACCACGATTACTTAAAAAAACTTCATTTTCGGGTTCAAGAGAAAGTGCACTATTATAACAGTCTAATGCTTCTTTGTAGCGATTTAACTCCATTAATGCGTTTCCTTTTCGATTCCAAGTTGAAGCATCAGGTTCAATTTCTAGACACAACTCTAAAGCGCGATCATAACATTCTAACGCATCTTCAGCCCGATCAATTTGGGATAAAAGGTTTCCTTTGGCGTTCCAAGCCTCTGAATCATTTGGGTCCAAATTTAATATTCGATCATAACATTCCAGCGCATCATCAAAACGTTCTAACATCTCAAAAATGAAACCTCTCCAATACAAGACAACCAAATTGCTATCATTAATTTCAATAGCCCTATCACTTGCCTTAAGTGCATCTAATGGTCTGTTTGAATTTAAAAGAGCTATTGCCTTATTATTCCAAATATATTCATTATCTGGTTCTTTAACTAATGCCTGATCATAGCATTTCAGGGCTTCATTAAATTCTCCCAGTCGTGAAAGATTATCGCCTTTTTTATTTAGAAGATAAACATCATCCGGGTCGATTTTTAAGGCCGCAGTGTAACATATCACTGATTTATCAAATTTGCCAATATCAAAAAGTATATCTGCTCTTTTGGTGATCATGGCTTTTTCATTGATTTGAGCGCCTTCCCACTCTCTCATTGGGAGTTTAAAGAACCTGATCACCTGATAAAGGGATTCATCACTAGTATGTTCTGGATACATCTTCCTGAACTCAGATTCTAACTCCGAAGCGTTATTAAAACCTTCTTCACGGGCCAGGGCATCGTTTTTAATCAAATCCGAGAACATCACTACATCAACATCTGTTACTTCAGCTTCAAAAAGCTTTTTTCGCTCCTTGGAAACCAAATTCCAGTAACAATGAAGACGATCCCCGGGAGATAATGGTTTTTTCCATATCTTTCTAATGGTTGTTGTTTTTTCACCAGTTATCAAGTCCAGATGACGGCTTCCAAATAGTAGAATTGGTATGTAAAACCCTCCAAGTGATGATTCTATTATATAATATTATTTAGCGTATAATATGCCTTTGATGGGATGACTATCAATTTAAATAGTTTAGGTGGATATTATAAATTATGCAGATTAATCTATTATTTTTATCCTGCGTGGGCAGAAGTGACATTTGACCAGTTAGAACACTCGAAATAATCTGAGAAACTTACATTACAATTCCATTTAAAAAAATGTTATGCTTTCGAATGTCCTATTTGATCAGCCTAACCTAATATCTTCTTCAGGACATCTATGAACTTTTCATCTTCTTCGATAGTTGCTACACTCACCCTTATCCAGTAATCATCTAATCCACGGAAAGAACTACAATCTCTAACTATTATACCATTTTCCATGAGCTTTTCAGTCATCTGTTTTGATTTCATACCAGTATTGCGTATGTCAACAAGTATATAGTTGGCATATGACTTGAAAACTTTTAACTCAGGAATTTTTAACATCTCATTAAATAAAAATTCTCTACTTTCGATGGATAGTTGGGTGGACTTATTGATATAGTCTTGATCATTTAAAGTAGCTGACGCAGCGATATGAGAAAGTTTTATCAGGCTGAAAACAGGTTTAACCCGGTGCATGTATTCTACAAATTTTTCTTGGCCTATTCCATAACCGATTCTCATACCAGCAAGTCCCATTACCTTTGAAAAAGTTCTGAGAATGAATAGATTGTCATACTTATCCAGAAGTTCCACATTGTTCTTACCAGAAAACTCCCAGTAGGCTTCGTCAACCACTACCAGAGCATCAGTGCTTTCCAGAATTGTTTGAATATCTTTTTTTTCTATAAGTCCACCGTTTGGATTGTTAGGGGTGCACAAAAAGATTACCTTTGTCTTTGGAGATATGGCGTCCAATACAGAATTCACGTCCAAACGGTTTTCTTCAACGTCCCAGCGAGCATAAACTGGTTTAGCTCCGTATATGCTGAATGTAAATTCATAGTACATATAGGATGGGGGATGAACAATATATTCATCATCAGGTTCAATTAGTGTCTTGGCCAGAACATCAAGGATTTCATCAGCACCATCTCCTCCCACAATTATTTTTTCAGAGTTTACCCCAGCATAAGATGCAATTTTGTCTTTCAAGTCATCAATATTTGATTCAGGATATGTGTTAATCAGATGAAGACTTTTTTTAAGACTTTCAATGGCCTGAGGTGATGGGCCAAGGGGGTTCTCATTGGAACCCATTCTGATAATTTTATCAGGATCCAAGCCATAAGCACGAGCCAAATCTTCATTTGATCTGCCCGGAATATATGGATCCAGTTCTTGAACTGTTTTTTTTATTTTAACCATTAAATCATTCCTTCTTTACTTTTTTATAATTTCAAAAATATTTTTTTTACCTTATTTTTTGTCATTAATTCTAGTTTTAATAGCGAGTTTTGAATAACGTAATGCGTTCTCTGTAATCTTCTGAAATTCGTCTTTTTTTATTTCTCGGACTGCCCTGGCAGGCACACCCATTATCAAGCTACCTTCTGGGAAAATCTTCCTCTCAGTTACTACTGAACCTGCAGCAACAATACTGTTCTTCTTAATGTGGCTGCCATTTAACAAAGTTGAATTCATACCTATAATACAATTATCTTCTACTTTACAACCATGAAGTACAGCAGCATGACCCACAGAGACGTAATCTCCTAATTCAAGTGGAAAACCATGTGAAGAATGCAAAACACAGTTATCCTGAATATTGGAGAAATTTCCAATTGTTATAGTCTCAATGTCGCCCCGGATCACAGCATTATGCCAAACTGAAGAGTTCGCACCAATAAAAACCTTCCCAATAGTATGGGAACCAGGGAAAATTGTGACGGTGTGATGTATCATATTCATTTTTAGGCTTTTTATTCATAAAAACATTACAATCAAAAATAATTTATAGAAACCTTTAGAAAATTTCTCAAATAAGAATAAAAATAAAATAAAATCATATAATTTGATAAAAACATTATTTGAAGGGTTAAATCATTTTTTATCTTTTATTTCCTGAGTTTGGTGATGTATCACCACTTTATTATCAGGAATGTCCCGGTAGATTATGGCACCAGACCCTACAGATGAATTTAAACCAACAGTTACTCCTGGATTGAAACTGGAATTTATGCCAGTTTTAACTCCATCAGCGAATATAACCCCCATTTTACGCCGTCCACTGTCAATTCTTTCACCCTTAACTGTTACTTTAATACCCCCATCATCAAAACGCAGGTTGGCAATGTTTGTACCTGCAGCTATGTTACAGTCAGACCCAATAATTGAGTCACCCACGTAGGAAAGGTGATTAACATTGGTTCTGTCCATTATAATTGAATTTTTAATTTCTACTGCATTACCCACATTTACTCCATCACCAATGGAGGTATGCTTTCTTAGGAACGTGTTGGGTCCAACATCACAGTTCTCTCCGATGTAAACTGGTCCCATAATATATGTGCCAGAGCGAATGATGCTCCCTTTTTTCAGTATAATTGGCCCATGTATAGTAACACCATCCTCGATTTCTCCCTCAATTTCGGATTCTGAGACTTCTAGATAGTGTTCATTTAATTCCAGGAATTCCCATGGTCTCCCAACATCGATCCATTTATCATAGGATATAAGGCCTAAAACCTTTTTTCCCTGACTGATCTGTATTTTAAGTGAATCTGTTATTTCGTATTCTCCCCGTTGAGATTTATCAGTCTTATTTATGGCCTGAAATATGTTCTGGTCAAAAAGGTAGATGCCAGCGTTGATAAGATTACTGGGAGCCTCTTCAGGGGATGGTTTTTCAACTATGTCTTTTATAGAATCTCCTTCAAGCTCTACCACTCCAAAGGAGGAAGGATCCTCTACTCTTGTAAGTACTAGAATTGACTGGGCTTTAGACTCATAATATCTATTAATTAAACTTTTTATTAGTTTGTTACCTAAAATTATATCCCCATTAGTCACAATAATTGCTTCATCATCTTTTTCCATGGCATCTGCCACTTGTCCTATAGCATGAGCAGTTCCTAAACGTTTTTCCTGAGTCACGTAATTAATGTTGACTCCCAAGGCGCTTCCATCTTTAAAGTGCTCTTGAACAGATTCTTTTTGGTAACCTACTACCATTGTGATGTTTTTTATACCTGCATCCCTCAACGCCTCTACATTATATTCTAAGAGAGGTTTTCCACCTACAGGGAGCATGGTTTTTGGTCTGGTGAGTGTCAGGGGTCTCATTCTGGTTCCTTCACCGGCGGTGAGTATAACAGCTCTCATATCAATTCCTCTATACAGTTATTAACCATTAATTTAATTATTGTTAAGCTGGTGATAAGATTAAATTTTAATTTCTACAGGAATTTTTTAATAAACCTTGCAGATTTATCATGTATACTTTTAGCTTTTTCCTCTGTTTTTCCCTCTAAAGTTATCCTAATAAAGGATTCAGTTCCAGAAGGCCTTACAAGAACCCAACTGCCATCAGAAAAAGAGATTCTGACTCCATCTTTAAGGTTAACATCCACCACCTCACTGAAAATAAGGGGCAGTTCAGACTCAGCTTTATCCATTATGTTATCTTTTTGATCTTCGTTACAATCTATTTTATCTCGAATTGTAGGGTAACTTGGAACCTCATGGAGGAGTTTTGATAGTGGTCCGTTACTTTGGACCAATTCTATGACCCTCAAAGCAGATAAAATACCATCGGGGCACATGCAAAACTGAGGGTGTAGCCATGTTCCTGATGGTTCACCTCCAAATGTGGCATTTATCTCGTGGATCATCTCTGCAACATGGACGTCACCAACTTTGGTTCTTTCTACTTTGCCTCCAACTTCTTCCATGGCACGGTCAACACATGCTGAAGCATCTACAGTGGTAACTACACATCCACCCATTTTCGCTGATATCAGGGCCAGTAATTTATCGAAATCAGCCATTTGGCCCTTTTCATCCACTGCCACCATTCGATCGGCGTCACCATCGTGTGCTATTCCCAAATCTGCTCCTGTTGCTTTCACTACGCTCATAAGTTCCTGCAAATTTGCAGCAGAGGGTTCTGGTTTTCTCCCTGGGAAAAAACCGTCAGGCTGAGCATTTAAACTAACGACTTGACATCCTACTTTTCTAAGAATCAATGGTGAAAGATAGCTAGCAGCACCATTGGCACAATCAACAACTACCTTAAGATCTGTTTGGATATTCATCAATTTGAGAAGATCTTCAACATATTCATTTACAACAGAACTCACATCCTCAATTTTCCCAATATCCTGCCAGGATACATTGATAAAATTCTTTTCGTGTATTATTTTTTCAATAATCCTTTCTTGTTTCTGGAGATAAGCCATACCATCTGGATTCCATAGTTTAATCCCATTATCAGGGGATTGATTATGAGATGCAGTAATCATCACCCCAGTGTCGGCTCCAAGTTTCATGGTGGCATATCCAACCACAGGTGTGGGAACCATTCCCAAAGTTAAAACATTACAACCACCCTGCAGGATGCCGGCAGTAACAGCTCTTTCTAGCATCTGGTTGGAAGTTCTGGTATCATATCCCATTACTACCTTATGTCCTTTGCCCAGATAAGTTGAGATAGCCTTCCCCACATCTAAAGCAAGTTCGGGGGTTATTTCACTCCCTACTTTTCCTCTTATGCCGGAGGTGCCGAAGAGCTTAGGAATATCAGTTTCCATGATCTAGGCTCCGAATTTAGAAGAACGGTTCATAAGGTCCATAAGTATATTCATTATATCGCTACCTCTTATCCTGCAAAGTCCACCACTTGCAGCTGCTCTCTCATTGAATTGGCTTACATGATCTACTCTCAGATTAGGGCCTTTAATCACAAGGGGAACAGGATCTCCGGTGTGGTCCATTACAGAAATAGGGGTGGAATGATCCGCAGTCAGAATGAAGTATAAATCTTCAATTTCCATTATTCTACCTACAACTTCATCCACTTTTTCAATAAACTCTAATTTCTCCTTTAAATTCCCATCATGTCCAGCTTCATCTGCCCCATCTATGTTAATAAGGATAAAATCGTAATTAAGTGAAGCGTTTTTTATAATGCTATTAGCAATGTTATCTAAGTTGGTGTCAACTCCACCAGTTGCTCCTTCTACTTCGATGACATCCATACCCGCTATTTTAGCAATCCCCTGAATAAGTCCAGTTTCAGCAATACACGCTGATTTAACATCATATTTGTCATTAAAAGGTTCTGCTTCTGGAACTGCACCAGCGCCCCGAGGTAATATGATGTTAGCGGGGTTATCACCATTTTCCATACGTTCAATGTTTACAGGATGATCTTTTAAAAGCTCATAAGATTTTTTAATAACCTTGTTTAAAATGACGGCGGTTGCATCGGCTTCAAGGGAACCATCTAAACCAAAAACTTCTTTAAATTTCTTTCCATCATGCTTAGGATCAGCATCAGACACCTGGTCTGACAAGCCTTTTCCTCTCAAAACTAAAACTGCCCGGTGCCCTGTAGATTCTTTGAATATGACCTCAACATCTTCTTCCAATTCTATAGAATTAAGAGTATCTGCTAACTCATCAGTACCTTCCCTTATTCTTCCAGCTCTCCGGTCAGTGATTATGCCATCTGCACTGGCAGTTGAAAAGTTACATCGAAATGCAATATCTCCAGGCATCACATCCACGCCAACTCCGGCAGCTTCAAAAGGCCCTCTACCTGTGTAGACCGTGTAGGGATCATAGCCAAGTATTGATAGGTGAGCGGTATCACTACCTGCACGTATACCTGGTTTTATAGGATCCATAATTCCATTAACTCCTAATTGGGACATATGGTCCATTTTAGGTGTTTTTGCTGCTTCTAGGGGGGTTTTATTCCCTAATTCTTCAAGAGGACGATCTGCCATCCCATCAATTATCATTATGATTCCCTTCATTTTATCACCACAACATCCATACCATTGCATTGCCCAGTAAAGCTCCAACTAATGTAGCAAGGAGATTTACATGTTCATTATTAAGATAACCTTTAATCTCTAACACTGCCCCCAGCACACTGTCTACAAAACAGCCAACCGATCCAGCTACCAATGCAATTGCCAGTGTTTTCGTAAGATCAGGATACACTCCCAGCATATAGGCAGCTAAACCAATTAATCCTGCTCCGAGGATTCCGGCTATGGTTCCCACAACTGAAATCCCCCCATCTGTTCCTGGAGGAACTCTTTTAAAGTTAGTGATGAGTCTTGGAGTTGTAACCACTCCCACCTCGCTGGCCATGGTGTCAGCGGTAGCGGTTGCTATGGAACCTATGAATCCCGCGTAGTTACCAAAAGCAGCCATGACAAATGCCACAATTCCATTTGATACCACGTTTTTGATGGTTCTGGTTCCTTCATATACTCCGATTTCTTTTTTGTAATCGTTTTTGTATCGGGTGAATCCTACGCCCAGAATTAAAAATAAGAAAATTAAAAAAAGCCAGTTTGCACCGGCAGCAAATATGATGATCACACCCATTATGATCATAAAAATGGATCCCAAGAGATCCAGGGCTTTCCTTGCATAGGTAATAAGCCCTATGATCACCAGGAGAACCACATATTCCCAGATAATCATCTATCTCCCAGATCAGGATTTTTTATCGTCAATTACCTTGGTTTTTATGATTTCAACCCTCTTTAGGGGGTAGATTTTTTTGGTTTCGTGGTAAACATAGGAGGCTAGTTTTCCACCTATAATCTCTTCCACCAGTTCCACGAAATTTTTCTCAGCTGCAGCATCCACAACTAGTTTTTCTATGGTCTCCCGGATGTATCGCTGCTGAGATGATTTAGCTCTTTTTATGGTGATTGCCAGGACGTGAATTTTCATTTTTTGACCGTCCTTGGTCTGGGCACTAACAATGGAATCTATTCGGCTGGTTCCTCTCCGGATCATACTTCTTACATAGTCACTAGTGACCTGGTGACCTATGAAACGGGTGGTTGCAGTATCTCCAGCTACTTCACTGATCTGGAATTTCAGTTTAACATACTGTTTGCTGAAATCACCAGTTAGTTCCCTCATGGTTGATTCAACCCTTCTTTTTAGGAGCATATCAGGATCCCGGGCTGGAGTGGTGCCTATATCAGCATCTCCGAATTCTTTAGGAGTAGTAATAGTGTACCATTTTTTGTCTTTCCATGTATCTCTTACTCTTCTACGTCTTGCTTTAGCCATACTAATCACTTATTATTTGCATTATATTTGCATTATTTGGTAAGATTCCGTAAGATTCTATATAGAACTCGCAGTTCTAGTATAAATTCAAAAAATCACAACCAGTCTAAAAGTTTAGAATCATTTATTATAAATCTCATTCATGGTTTATAAATATTGCCAAACTGTGAGTGAAGGATAAATCATTCCTTGGTAATTTCTTTACATCCACATGATTTAATAGTGTTTTGTTCAATTTTCCAGGTTCTATTACAATAATACTAAATGATTGAAAAAACTATAATTAATATCAATAAACTAACAATCATTTCCCGAATATGTGGGGGATTCTTATGTGGCAAGTGTCAAATAAACTTTGGATAATAACTACGCTTCCAATGTTATTAGTGGGGGTGGGTATGGTTGTTTATGGGCTGATGGTCTCTCCAGAAGCGCTAACAGATGATGGTTATCCTCTCAATAATTTTCTTTACATAATGGGGGCCTGTTTCATTGTATTCCCACTTTTAGGGGTGTCTACAGTTTATTACTATTATAAAAGGATCAACGACAGGGAAACATTCCTCATGAATGATGGAATTAAGGGAGAGGCTGAGATTCTGAGCAGGGAACAGACTGGAACTTACATAAATGAGCAACCACAAGTTAAATTCAATCTTTTAATCACCACTCCCATGGAAACCTACGAGTTGGAACACAAAGAAATAGTAAATCTACTGGATATGGGTTCAATACCGGTGGGTAGGAAAATTCCGGTCATGGTGAATCCTGATAATCCTAAAGATATTATACTTGTTTTATAATTCAGAAATTGGGATTTTAGATGGGTTTATTCATGAATCTTTCATGATCTATGAAACGTTTCAGAACTTCCTCCACAGTACCTTCTTCCTCAAAAAGTTTTAGATCCGCTTTTTTTATCCCATATTTGGCTTTCATCCCAGCCTGGGCTGCTATTATGATTTCACAGTCTCCCAGAATACTGAGACCCTTGTGCCATTGGTGTTTTTCTTCAGGGTTTATGTTAGTTTCAATGTATTCGATAAATTCGGGTTCATCTTTCTCCCACTGGTAAATGGCAAATCCTTTGGCTCTACCAAAGTGATCCGCATTGATCTGGTCGGATGTGGCAACTGCAATTCTCATATCATTATTCTCCCATTATAAAAATTCATCTTATTTAGATTTCTACCACTTATAATTAGAGTTCTATATTCCTAACGAATAAATAGTATTTTTCTTAATTGCATTTTTTTCAATCAAACGTGTTGAAAGTTATTATAATGGTTTAATACATACAAAAACAGGTCTTTCACCAGATTTTTCATCCCAGAGAATGTCACTAAAACCACTGTAGATATAGTTCCTGAAACCAATCTTTTCTAAGATATTTCTAACTTTCATTGTGGGGAAAACACCAATATGGTGTTGGTCAATATCAAAATCCATTTTTCCATCTTCTTTAACCAAAAATACGAAGTTTGCATTGAAAACACCGTCGAGCAGTCGGCTTTGTGATATACGGGCTAGTTGAAGATCTCCTTCCACCACAGCATCCACCAGCATTCTACCTTCTTCCCAGTTCTCAGTACAGAATCCCAGATCAAATATGAAAACCCCACCAGATTTTAAGTGTTTATAAAACCTTTGAAACGTATTTTTAAGTTCATTAAGGGTGGTGTGGTAGTTTATGGCTGAGAAAAGGCAGATAATAACGTCAAAATCTTTCTTAAGTTCTATTTTTTTCATGTCACCCTGGACAAATTCCATTTTAGGTAGTTTTTTTCGGGCAATATTAAGCATTTCAGGGTTTATGTCCAAACCAAGTATTTTGAAATATTTTTGAAGATATTGGGCATGTCCCCCAGTTCCACAGGCTACATCAAGAAGATTCATTCCTTCCGATTTTTTGTATCGGTTAACAACCATTAAGATGAATTCTGATTCGCCATGGTAATCCATCCACTGGTAGATAAGGTCGTAGTAACGAGCATATTTGCGGTAAAGTTCCTGTTCTGCCATATTACTTTTCTCTTCCTAATCCCTTCTTTTCTATTATACTTCCTATCATATCAGTTCCAGGACACTAACTTATTACTAATTTATCTTTTTTATGAGTTTAGCAATGTTATATCCAAATCTACGGATGGTTTCCATACCTTCTTTGTCTTCTTCCACTTGTCCTGGTTGATGTCCGAAGACCATGTTCCAGTAAGTACTCCCAGGGACTATCATGTCGTTAATGAAGAAGAACATGAGCATTTCTTGTATGGTTGCTGTGTGTCCCCCTCTACGAGCTACCGCAATGGGACCTCCCACTTTCCAGGATAAGAAGTCCCCTGACGACCGACTAACCATTCCAATCCTTTGCAGTGCGGACATTAAATCTCCACGGGCAGTTCCAAAGTAAACTGGGGAGCCAACAATGAAGCCATCTGCTTCTTTTATCTTTTCAATAATGTCATTAACACCGTCATTGAGAGCACATTCATGTATTTCTGAGCATTTTCCACAGGCAATGCAGGAACGGATTTTCATTTGCCTAAGGGATATTATTTCTGTCTTAATACCATTTTTTCTAATAGTCTCTGCACATTCTTCTAAAACTCGCATAGTGTTACTTTCTTTCCGGGGGCTGGCGCATAATATTAGAACTTTATTCATAAGAGGTTACCTCCTCAAATTCAATCTAATTTTCATAATTATCAATCAACTTTTCCAACTGGAGCTAAATAAATAGTAAATTCATCCTCACCATCTAAACGGAGCAAATCATCCAAGTATTCCTGGTCATAGGCCCCTATGGCACACGTACCAGCTCCAATAGCCTCACAGGCAAGATACAT
>JAHKLP010000056.1 GCA_020855015.1 Methanobacterium sp. | reverse complement strand
GGTCAAAGTAAACATTTCTCCTACACTTACCAGTGGCCAACATCATCCAGTTCGGACTACGGTGTTAGTGGTGGTTCATCATCTTATAACATCCCTAGAACAGCTGCAGCTAAAACCAGTGCTTCTGTACCCACTACATCAGAAACTGGAGTCCCATTCGCATTATTTATTGTTGCAGCTATCGGCATAGCTGGTGGCGTAACCTATGCTAAGTTCTTCCGATGAATTAGTTAGGTCAAAAATTAGTTAACTGAGTCAACTTCACTCTGTTAACTTTTAATCTTTTCTTGGGAATTCACGAAATTCTTATATTTTTATGATGCCATAATCTTGGTAATCATTAGTTGGTAAGTGATATAATAAGAGGAATTCTAAATTCCCAGAATCAAGTAACTACTAATGGTCAGTTCAATCAGTGAAGAATAACAGTGAATCTATATGAAAATATCCACTTTTTTTATATTAGCCGGGATGATGATCATCTCTTTTTACGCCCTGGTGGAAGTCAATTATTATTCTTCCACTCAAACCCTTAGCGAGAAGCCAGGAGAAACTCCTTTTATCATAATCCCTGAAATTGGTGTTGATGAAGCGATTAACAACAGATCCGTAGACTATGGGATTTATCATGAACCACAATCTGCCAAACCTGCCAGTGGAACAGTAGTTCTATTTGGTCATAGGACATTGCATGGTTCTCCATTCCTCAAACTTGATCAGCTTAAGCAGGGAGATAATGTTACATTGGAATGGCCTGGAATAGGCTATGTTGAATACAAGATAATAAACAGTACAATAGTTCCAGCAGACTACAGATTATCAGTTGAACAGGGCAATGTGTTATTCCTTATTACCTGTTATCCCTTGGGATCAACCAAGGAAAGGTTGATAATCAAAGCTAAACAGGGAAAAATATACCCCATTAAAACTTTCCGAAAGACAAATCCTCAGAAACATTACGCTATCATAATAATATTAGCATTTATGGCTTCTGGAACAATTTTAAGCTTTTTATATCCTGTAAAAGAAGAAAGAGCTATATTATTCTTGGCAACGGTGGCTTTGACATTTTTCCTGACGCTTGGTTACTTTTTCCCCACACCACCCGATGCTCTTGAATCAAATATATCTCGTATAAGTGACTTTATCGGATTGGGATTTTAGGATTTGAATTTTTTTCTAACAACTAGGCATTAGATAATTCAACAAATATTTTGTATATGTAGTGAAATATCTTATTATCCGTAAAAATATGTTTGGTTCCTTAACAATGATATTATTTAAAGCGATTGTTGGAAAATATTAATTGATATAGTAATTCATAGGTGTAGATGAGTGATAAAGATGAGTGATGAAAAATACTTCAAAAACATCACCCCGCGGGAACGGGCTATATTTGAAGGGGCTATTACAATGGGGGCTCTTTTCCACCAGTTTGTGGGGACACCAGTCAGTCTTGAGAGTGTAGATTCTCTTGAAAATGCTATTAAGACATCTTTAGAATTACAACCTTGTATTATGCATGTCGATGTTGAAATTAACCGTGAAATATTGAAAGATACAGAGAATGAATACCATTACCTTTCCCTTACAGGGGACATGTTAGACGTGCGGGTAGTTTCAGAATATGATGGAATAAAAATTATAGTGCGGATGGAATATGTTGAAGATCTTAACTATCCCTTGATGTACGTGGAAGAAGTGGATTGAAATCCTACAGAAAAACTGTTTTACATTTATTAAAACTGTTGATATGGGATTTCCATCTGGTTCAGCCAACAACAATTATTTAAAATATCACAATTAAACAATAAAAATGGTAGATTTCATGATAACTATTGATAAGAATCTGTGTAAGGGTTGCAATATCTGCACCGAGTTCTGCCCCAGAAAGGTTTACCAAAAATCTGGTGTTCTTAACAAAAAGGGCGTACATGTTCCTGGACATGAAGATGAGGATAAATGCACTCAATGCCAGTTATGTGTCATGATGTGTCCTGATCAGGCAATAAAAGTTGATGAAAAAGTGGATGAGAAGGATGAAAACTGAAGATTATTTTATACAGGGCAACGAAGCCTGTGCCCGAGGAGCGATCAAAGCCGGCTGTCGTTTTTTTGCCGGTTACCCCATAACTCCCTCTACAGAAATCGCTGAGGACATGGCTTTGTTCCTACCTCGAGAAGGTGGAACATTCGTCCAGATGGAAGATGAAATCTCTGCCTTGGGGGCAGTAGTTGGGGCAGTATGGGCTGGTGCAAAGGGAATGACTGCCACATCTGGACCAGGATTCTCCCTTATGCAAGAACACATTGGTTATGCTGTAATGACTGAAACGCCCCTGGTAATCGTGAACATGCAGCGAGGGTCCCCCTCAACTGGACAGCCCACAATGGCCAGTCAAAGTGATATGATGCAGGCTCGTTGGGGATCCCATGGAGACTATGAAATAATAGCACTATCCCCATCATCAGTCCAGGAATGTTTTGATTTCACAGTAGAAGCGTTTAACCTTGCTGAAAAATACCGAGTTCCAGTGATGGTTATGAGCGATGAGATCGTGGGCCATATGAGAGAGAAGATAATCATTCCGGAGAATGTTACCATCACTGCTCGGAAAATGCCCACTCAGGAACCCGAAAAATACTTACCGTATCCGGCAGATTCTGACCGAACCAGTCCCATGCCCTCATTTGGTGATGGGTACAAAATACATATTACCGGACTTACCCATGATGAGCGAGGATATCCCGATGCATCAAACCCGCAAACGCATTCTAAACTAGTCAAAAGATTATGCAGTAAGATACTGAACCACAAACAGGACATAGCTAGGATAAAAACAGAATCTGTTGAAGATGCGGAATTAATTGTCATATCTTATGGGGCACCGTCAAGATCAGCCCTCAAAGCAGTTAGAACTGCCCGTGAACAGGGTATTAAGGTAGGATATATCAAAATAGATGTAGTATGGCCTTTTCCCGATGAAATGATACGTGAAGCTGTTGGAAAAGCCCAGAAGGTAATTGTAGTGGAGATGAACCTGGGACAAATATATTATGAGGTTCAAAGAATTCTTCCAGGGATTAATGTGGATTTAGTATCTAAGATTGGTGGGGAAATGCACCTTCCTCAAGAAATACTTGACAAAATGGAATAAAGAAGATTAAATATTATTAGAATAACTCAATTCACCATATAATCAATTATATTAATCTCATCCCAGGAGCTGGAAAAGATGGATGAAAACAGGGAAAATCGTTTTATAAAATACTTAAGAAAGGATAGACTTCCCCATATATTCTGCGCAGGATGTGGAAATGGAATTATTATGAACACATTCTTCAATGGCATGGAAATGGCAGAAGTGGATTTTGAGAAAGTGGTTATGGTTTCAGGGATAGGATGTTCATCTCGAATACCAGGATACGTCAAATGTGACTCTCTACATACCACTCACGGCCGTCCAATATCATTTGCCACTGGCATAAAACTGGCTAATCCAGAAAATGAGGTAGTTGTATTCACCGGAGATGGAGATGCAGCAGCCATAGGCGGCAATCATCTTATTCACGGGGCACGTCGCAATATCGACCTAACCGTAATCTGTATCAACAACAGTATCTACGGCATGACTGGGGGCCAAATCAGCCCAACCAGTCCTAAGGGGAGTTATGGATCAACTGCACCTTATGGGGCATTAGAAACACCATTTGACCTTTCTGAATTGGTGAAATCTGCAGGGGCCACTTATGTTGCTCGTTGGACAACAGCCCAACCAGTTCAACTATCTAATGCCATTAAAAAAGCCCTTCAAAATCAGGGCTTCTCATTCATTGAAGTAATTTCACAGTGTCCAACATATTTCGGCCGTAAGAACAAGATGCGCACTCCAATTGATATGATGAACTGGATGAAGGAAGAAAGTATCACTAAAAGAAGGGCAGAAAAGCTCTCAGAGGAAGAACTGGAAGGAAAAATTATTGTTGGAGAATTTCAGAATAAAAAAGAAGCTGAATTTACAGATAAGATGTGTCAGTTACTGGAATCCAAATGCACAAATGACAAACCTATGGCAACAAGATCAGCATATCAGGGGGAATGAAGTTTGCGTAAAGAGATTCGAATAGCTGGTTTTGGGGGGCAGGGTGTTATACTAGCCGGAATAGTGATCGGTAAGGCTGCTGCTTTATATGATGGTTTATATGCTGTTCAAACCCAATCTTATGGGCCGGAGGCACGTGGTGGCGCATCAAGAACTGAATTAGTTATTAGTGATGAGGAAATTGATTATCCTAAAGTTCATCATCCTGATATTTTTGTTGCCATGTCTCACGAAGCCCTAATCACTTATCTTGATGGTTTAAAACCGGGAGGGATCCTCATAATTGATCCTGACCTGGTTGAAGAAAGTGAAATAGCTCCATTCGTTGAAGAACATGATATTAATGTTTATCATGCTCCAGCAACTCGAACTGCTGACGAGAAGGTGGGGCTGAGAATAGTGGCCAATATTGTAATGATTGGGGCCATAACCGGCTTTACCCGGGCTATATCAGAAAATGCAGCGCGTGAAGCCATAGCGGCAAGTGTTCCTCCGGGAACTGAGGATAAAAATCTAAAAGCTTTTGAAGCGGGAATAGAACTTAGCCGTGAGGAGGCATAACTTTTGAAAATTCATGAATACCAGGCTAAAGAGATTTTCAGGTCAAATGGAATAATCACGCCCCAAAATGTAGTTGCCTTGACCCCTGATGAGGCTCAAAGAGCTGCTGAAGATATGAATAAACCAGTTGCCATAAAATCACAAGTACTGGTGGGTGGAAGAGGTAAAGCAGGAGGCATCAAATTTGCTGAAAACCCTAAAATGGCCTATGACGCGACAGAAGAACTTTTAGGCATGCAAATTCGTGGTGAAACTGTTGAAAAAGTGTTAGTTGAGGAAATGCTTGATATTCTGGATGAATTCTATGTGAGTGTGGCGGTTGATAGATCAGAAAGGAAACCTCTAATAATGGCCAGTATGTCTGGTGGGGTTGATATTGAAGAAGTGGCCCGGGAAACACCAGAAAAAATTGTAAAATATCATTTAAATCCATTAGAACAATTTTTACCATACCAGGCTCGGGAAATAGCCCGTAAAATGGGGGTTAATTCAAGTTTAATCTCGCAAGTGGGAGGGATGATCTGGAAACTTTACCAGGTATTCTCAAGATATGATGCTAACATTGCTGAGATCAATCCACTGGTTCTTACCAAAAAAGGTTTGATTGCTGCTGATGCCAAGCTGGATATTGATGATGATTCTTTATACCGTCATCGGGATCTGGAACAACTCAGAACTGATCCCCGTGATGAATTTGCATATGTTGAATTGGATGGTGACATAGCTGTTATTGGGAATGGTGCCGGTCTTACCCTCACTGGCATGGACATGTTAAAGCTTTACGGTGGAAAACCAGCCACATTCCTAGATATTGGAGGGGGAGCATCACAGGAAAACATTGCCCGAGCATTGAACTTAGTCATATCTAATCCCCAAGTAAAAGTAGTCTTTTTAAACGTTCTAGGTGGGATTACCCGGGCAGATGATGTGGCCAATGGTGTAATCACCGTATTGGAAAAATCTGAGAGGGATGTCCCATTGGTCATTAGACTTACCGGGACTAATGAGGAAGAGGGACAGAAAATACTTCAAAAAGCAGGAGTTAGCTATGAAACTTCCATGGAATCCGCAGCCAAAAAAGCTGTTGAGATATGCGATGGTCTAAAATAACTTTTTTCATAAAATATGTAAGATAGGCATAGATTTAACTCGACATATCAAATCTATCTTAAACTTCTTTTGGTAGTAACCAAATGAGCCATTACCATTGCTGATAGTAATAAATAAATTAGCAAGGCAGCTCCGTTCATGGTCCTGTTAAATAAGAAAAGCCCAATTAGGGTTTGGGATATGAAAGCAGTAAGTGCCCCTATTAGAAGTGCTTCTCTTCCAAGGTATTTCCTAGTTCCCACTCTTCTTTTGCTCCGATACTGTTGGAGCACATAAAATCCGCTGCTCATTACAATTACACACCAACTCATCAATGCTAAAAGACCTCCATATCCGAAGTCGAAGGCAAATCCGAAGATTCCAGGGAGCATGTAATCGATAACGTCTTTTTTAGTGACTAATACTCCGAAAAAAAGGGGGAAGGGCAGTGTGAATGTTTTTATCAGGTTCATGGGGAGTGAAATATAGCCGTCGGAGCCTCCCAGACAGTCTGCTGCCCAATAACATGAACCATGGACGTGTCCAAACAGAGTCGTGTTTTTAATAACCATTTTAATGCTGGGAATTGCATATTCCTCCAGCCGACTCAGGCGGACCAGTGGACTGAGAACGGAAGCGTTCAAAACTTTAGACAATATTTCCAGAACCGCAAAACCACCAATAACTGCTCCAAATGCCGCAACTACTCTTTTCCGTGTTATTTTTACACTTCTACGGAAACTTTTGGACATGATGAAATATCCAATGAACCAACCCAAGAACCACAGAATCAGGAATGATCGATGCATCAAACCTCCTGCAATGGCTATTACTACAAAAAGGATTATGGCAAGGGTGGTAATGGATGTTGATTTAATTTCGACCTCACTCAACAAACTGGCTGATGCTGAAAAAGTCACCCATGCAAACACTGCTAGCGGACCAAAAGGGTGCGTGAATTCCTGATGAGAAACGTAAGGAAGGAAAAGCAGAGCAGTATCCACACTGAACAGTCCTGCTAAAAACATGGTCAGGATAAGAGATAGGAATAAAACCATGCTCAAAGTAAAGGGGATAATATTTAGAAGGAGTACAACTCCCATCTGTATGAGCACGGCTACTTCAATTATAAGTTGCAGATGGTTTTGTGCGGTTAACATGTTATCACAATGGTGCCAGTCTAATGGTGTCCAGTCTAAGTTTGAATGTCTTCGTTTTTTATATGATCTAGCCGTTATGTATGATTCTCTCTATAGAATTTCTCATCTGATAGTTTAAGGATTTCTATTTAATATATTAGGGTTATGATTACTTAATCTATCCATCCATTTCTATTATAATTCTGGATACGAATATTTGTTATATTAAAAGTATTTCACTGGCTAAATCAGATAAAGCTCATAATATAGTCCATTAAACCTTGGAAGTAGTTTATTATTTGGTTAATTATTCCCTGTGAATCAGATGCTTGTTGTGTGACACTTTCGAGTTGGTTTTTGAAATCAGTAAGGCTGCTCTGGGCTTTCTGTGAGTTGGCAATAGCATCAGCTATTTGTTGGGCCTGTTCGTCAGTTAAATTGATGTTTAGGGTGGCGGCTATGTTGATCACAATTACCTTTATCTGTGCAGGGTCCTGTAAATTTTGCTCCTGCACTTCTTGTTTGACCTGGTCAAATAAATCAGCGATTTTATCTGGGTCCTGGCCAGTTTGCTCTGCTATCTGACTTTCAGTGTATAATTCATCAGTTGCTGCTTTTTTGGCTTCTTCAGGTATGGGGGTACCAACTGCTACTTCATAAGATTTCATTACACCTGTCAGAGCTGACTCGCCAGTAGCACTAACTGGTGAAGTTACCACAACATAACCACTTTCGATTCCCGTTGATTTCAAGGCAGTTGCATACATTTTTGAGGTCACTACCGTAATTTTGCTTTCATCCACAACCACTTTGATACCTTGACTGTAGCTTAAATCCACCATTGCACAGGAAAAGATCTGATCAGAAGGATATGTTCGGCCAGTGATGTCTTTGGCAACTTGGTTTACTTCTGCAGCGGTTATAACTTCGGTATTTGCTTCATCCAAATTTCTACTGGTACGAGACTCGAAATAGTTAATTACAGTGTTTTTGTATGAGGGATTATTATATGTCGTCTCTCCGTAAGTTATTGCAAAACCAGTGGTTCCCGAATTCGTACTTGCACTATATATTGGGCTTAGAATCATAATTGCAACAATTATAGCTAACAACAATTTATTCATCATTCCACCTCTTGAACATGTATTTCATGAACAGATTTCTACATTATTAATTGGGATATATTTAATCAACACATAATTAAAGTTATGGGATGATTCAATGAAGTGATTGGGTCCTTAAAACTTGCTTAAATTTTAGATGATGGTAAAAAATATAGGTTTTAGTTCAGAAATTATTGATTGGCTCTTTTTATTATCCAAACATCATTGATTAGTACTAGTCGTCTATACAAAGTAATGATTTTAAGCAAGAAGAAACACTCTGCTTTCGGGGGACTGATCAACAACCTTTCTACCACATAAAGCGGCAATTGACTGGGCAAAATGATAAACATCATCGTTTTTTGGCATGTTATCCAGTTTTAACCGTTCACGAGAGCTTCCAACATACATGTATGCTTTTATTTCCACAAAATCAGGATTACTTTCCAGGATTATTTGTGCATATTCTTCCGGATTTTTCATATTATAACCATCAACACAAGTTATTCTGATAACCGAGCGACATTTGAAGCTGGATAAAAGTTCCAATGATTGATTTAATTTCTCCCAGCCATTTTTAACCTGTGGGTTGCAAATATCATGGTATACATCTTTATTAGGAGCGTCAAGGGATAAATACAGTTGTGTAGGTTCTATGCTCATGGTTTTAAGTTTTTCAGGGCTCAAACCATTACTGACCAGAAAAGTGGTGAAGTTTCGTTTATCGTATTCTTCCAATAAACCATTTATATCCGGATAGAGAAGGGGTTCACCTGCCAGTGATATTGCTGCGTTGTTAGGGTTCTGAGCTTCTTTCAATTTCTTCTGATTTGCATGAGGATTGCCAAAATAGCCCACCAAAAGTTTTCTCTGAGCTTCAATACATCCATCGATTATTTCCCCAGGGTCATCAAATTCTTCATCCCAGGTTGTGCTGGTTATGGAAACATCCCTCCAACAGAACAGGCATTTATGATGGCAAAAGGGGATGCTTGGTGACATCTGAAGACATCGATGGCTTTTTATACCGTAAAACTTTTCCTTGTAACAAACACCTTCATCAAGAAGACTTTTTTTGGTCCAGTGACACACTTTGGCAGCACTGTGTTTATATGAACCCACAAATCTGTATCCTTTTTTTTCCAATGATTTAATGGCCAGATCTGATAATGGCATATTTATATTCTCACCTTTAGTAATAAGTCCTAACACAACAAATAATCTGAGCAATCTAAATATTAATATACATTTTTTTCAATGATATTTAAAAGTGGTGTTGGTACTGTTAATATAATTATTAATAAATATTCAAATAATCCAGCTATAAAATATACATGTGGAGTTATATGCTCTAATTTATAAGATGATGAATTTAATTTTATACTTAAAAAATTTATTAATTATACGGTTTTTAATGGGTTAAAGTTATTAAAAAAATCGATTCTGACTTTGATTACCAAAAAAGGCTTTAAAATCCATTAAATAGGATTATGATTCATATTAACTATTTTTTACAAAAAGTCATGATTTGATGGTCTTTAATCATTTAAACTTAGATTAATTCAGTTTTATGCCTTATAAGGAAGTATATCATTAATATAATATAGAATTGAATTAGCTTATTTTAAGGAAATAGGCTTTTAATTAAGCTGATTTATTAAAAATACTAAAAGAAGGTGCTTATCCAAGATCATTATTATAAATAACTTCTTAGCATGTCTTATTTGTTTAAAAAAGCCCTATTTGGTCCTTTTTAAGAGAATTATTTCGAAACCTTTATAAGATAAGTAGTTTCCATCATAGTGTAGTCCAAGAGAGTCCTGTAAAAATAATTTTACGGGACACGGAGGCGGTATAATTAAGCGTGTGAAGCGAAATTCTACTTACGCAGTGTTATGTATGTTGTGTATGATTGTTGCTTTTGTCCCGATTTCGGGTGCAGCGGATGATACAGATGTGCAAACTAGTGATGATGGTTCTTCTAT
>JAHKLP010000115.1 GCA_020855015.1 Methanobacterium sp. | reverse complement strand
GTAACCATTTTAAGGGCCTGATTATTTAAATAAGCATAATGCAGGTTTCTATCCAGTAAGTATATGGAATCTGTTGATGACTCTATTAGGGTCCGGTACTTGTTCTCACTAGCTAACAAAGCTTTCTCTATATTCCCGGTTATAATCACTTGCGAAGTTGTATTAGCTAAATCTTCAATTAATATTTCAGAAACCGAGTCCATAACTTCTTTGCTAAATAGTCCCAGAACACCAATGGGTTTTCCATCCTCAGAACTGAGTTTAAAAGCAGAAAAAGAGACCAACCCAAGATTTCTTGCCCGCTCGTGATCATGGACTAGGGGATCATGTGCAACGTCATTAGTAACGAACTTGAAATCATCACCGGCGGCTATCCGTCCGATTTTATAACTTCCCATTGGAATTCGTCTGTGATCATCATTTATGTCAGTGAATCGTCCGGAACTGGAAACTAAATGTAGGCAGGAAGATCTGTTTTTACATACATGAGGTCCTTCTGTAACATTAGCATGAATGCATCCCTTTTCACATATATCCGCATTTTTTAAGAGCCATATCCGGGCGAAATCTGCATCAAATATTTCAACAACACCCTCAGTGATGAGATTCAGTTTTTCTTTCAAAGGTATGGATTTCAGAAGTTTTTCTTTCAAATCGCTTAGTTTGAGGATGATTTTTTCTCGTTTTTTGCGTTTTTGTTCCAGTTTATTCAATTTTTCAATGTACTTTCTGGCTTCGATTTCCAGTTTTTGCGGGTAACTTTCAAGTGGAATAATATCCCTAACAACACTTAATACCAGTTTTTGTCCGTTTATCTGAATTATCCGTGAATGGATTTCAACTGGTATCTGTGATCCATCTTTATGGTAATGAACAGTTTCATATTTGTCCTCATCAGTTCCCATTAACACCTTCAGATGGTGATCAACCAGCTCAGCATATTCTGGAACATCCAGTTCATGGATGTTCATGTTCATTAAATCTTTTTTGGTATAATCGCTTGTTTTAAAAGCAGGTTGGTTGGCGTAGATAAAATTACCATCTAAATCAGTAACCCAAATAGTATCAGAGGCTAAGTCGAGAAGTAAGTTTTTAAGATCTAAATCTATAGAATGATCAACCTTTGAAACCCTTTCCGGGTCATTTTTTTCAGCTGATGAAATTGATTTTTTATGATCATTCTCATCATTATTAGAATTTTTCATTTAAACCCTCAGGATTTAAAGTTCACAATATTACTCATACTTATATTTCTTTCATTATATAAAATTTCCTTCTGAGCACAATAATATCATCCAACTACAACTTTTTAGATTGTTACATAAGGTTATATTCTATCAAATTTCTATTTCCTTCTAACCAAAAATAATGATAAAATCTTATATAGAAATTAAATAAATACAATTAGTATTCTTTATCATTAACTCTAGATGAGTTAAGATAGTAAATATCCCTTATCCAATGACAATTAGATTATATAATTATTATATTATGTTTGGCAAGTTTTTTAAGGAGGAATAGGCTTTGAATAAAGATTCAAATTCAACTAAAGTATTTATTACATGTGCATTACCCTACGCCAATGGACCCAATCACTTGGGCCATATGCGTTCCACATACATACCTGCCGATATTTACGCACGTTACAACCGTATGAAAGGCAAAGATGTACTATTCGTTTGTGCCACTGATGAACATGGAACTCCAATCGCTGTTCAAGCAGAAAAAGAAGGAATACAACCAATTGAAGTGGCCAGTAGAAATTACGAGCTTATAAAAAAGGATCTGGAATCATGTGATATTTCATTTAATAACTTTTCCCGAACATCAGACCCCCTGCACTATGAAATCTCACAGAATTTCTTTTTGAAACTCTATGAAAAAAATTGCATTTATCCCAAAACCATTGAACAGCTTTACTGCCCCCAATGCGAAAGATTTCTACCTGACCGTTACGTTGAGGGAACCTGTCCCCAGTGTAACGCTGAAGGTGCTAGGGGAGACCATTGTGAGACTTGTGGCCGGCATTTAGAACCTGTACAGCTAATTGAGCCATCCTGTCTTTTATGTAATTCCCAACCTGAGATCAGAAAGTCAGATCAGTACTACTTCCGTTTAAGTCACTTTCAGGAGCAGCTCAAAGAAGTAATGGAGAACAACCATGAACTTCCATCCAATGTTCGCAATTACGCTTTACAATGGATAAATGAAGGACTGAAGGATTGGATACTCACCCGGGACATGGATTGGGGCATCCCAGTTCCACTTGACGATACCGAAGGCAAAATAATTTATGTTTGGGGTGAGGCTTTCCTGGGATACATCTCATCAGCAGTTCAATGGGCCCGTAGAAATAACAAGAAATGGAAACCCTACTGGGATGACCAAACCGTACACTTCATTGGTAAGGATATCATTTACCATCACAGCATATTTTGGCAGGCATTTCTCTTGGCCTACGGATGTAAATTACCATATAACATCGTTGCTGGAGAATATTTATCTCTGGAAGGCCGTAAGATGTCAACCAGTAAGAACTGGGTTATTTGGGTTGCTGATTTTGTGGAAAAATTTGAGCCTGATCTTTTAAGATACTATTTAGTGGCAAATGCTCCCCTAACCCGGGATACTGACTTTTCATGGGATGACTTCCAACGCAGAGTCAATGATGAATTGGCAGACGTGGTAGGAAACTTCATGCACCGTACATTCACTTTCACTCACCGCTTCTTCAATGGAAAAATACCGCAACCTGGGCCCCTTAATGAATATGACCAGGAAGTAGAAAAACAAATCAAAGAAACACCAGAAAGAGTCGGCCAACACATAGAAAATTTCGATTTCAGGGAAGGCCTTAAAGAGATAGTAAGATTAGCGAAGATTGGAAATAAATATTTCAACGATCAAGAACCATGGAAAACTGTTAAATCAGACCCAAAACAGGCTGGAACCTGCCTTTATCTTTGTAACCAGCTAGCAAAAGTTATCAGCATTATTATTACGCCATACCTCCCCAATAAAGCAGCCCAAATGAGAGAAATTCTCCAATTAAATCAAATTGATGTGGATGATACTGGAATTGTTCCCATCTTAAAATGGGATGAATCTGAAGTGTTTATGGAAGTTGGAACACCTATTGCTAAAGCTAAACCATTATTTAAAAAAATTGAAGATAAAACCATTGCCAAAGAAAAGGATGCATTGTACAAAAATTTAGAGGAGAATGAATCTATGGAAGACCTTATCAGTATTGAAGATTTCGCAAAAATTAACTTGAAAGTAGGTAAAATCATTGGCGCCGAAAAAGTAAAAGGTTCCGACAAATTACTTAAACTAATGGTAGATGTAAAGGATAAAAAGTTGCAGATTGTGGCAGGTCTGGCCACAAAATATTCTCCAGAAGAGATCACAAATCAGAAGGTGATCGTACTGGTAAATCTTAAACCAGCAAAACTTTTCGGCATAAAATCAGAAGGAATGGTACTGGCAGCGGAGGACAGTCTTTGCCTCCTTACCGCCCCGGATGCAGATATTGGTGAAGGAATAAGATGAATGAATCCGTACTCATAGGGAGATCCGAACGTTTTCTGGATCAAATAAAGAGAAAAAAAATCTCTATCAAAGATGCTAAAGATCCAGAGAAGTTTCTTGAAATTTACAGCTATTTAAAAAGCAATATGGATTCTCTGCAGGAAATGAGGGAAAATATGGAGATGAAAGGGTACACTGCCCCCTATCGTTCCATAAACAAATATGGACGACCTCTTTCAGGAGATATGAAAGCAGAAGACATGTATGATATCAGCAGACACACCCAGTATTTCAGGATGAACGCTGCTGCCAAAAAAAACATTCTAGATAGGGTAAAATCTGCTATAAGCTCTCATAGAATTGCTATCGGACATTTAGAGGAGTTTGCAACCATAGAATGTGACTCCTGTCATCGTAAATATCGAGGTCATGAACTTTCCTTCCTGACTCAAAAAGTCTGCGAATGTGGAAAAGGCAATTTTAAGTTACACGTAAATAAGGACGGAGTTTATCGGCTGGATATAATCCCTTTTTTACCCCTATCCGGCGATTACATGGTTAAATTATCCCAGCTCAGTCCCATGAGTAGGGAAGCTTTCAGGAGTATGGTTCGTATCCTGAAACAGGAAAAAAGAGGAATAGTAAAGACGTTATCTTTGGTTATTAAAATCCTGGAAGACGGCCGTTGGGTGCGTAAACGAGTTAACATTGATGCCGACGAGGAAGTCAATTATGATAAGAAAATACGTGACCAGTATGGATCCAATGCTCGAATCGAAATGATCCAGTTCCACCGGAAAAAACCTTCAATCATTAATGATAAACAGGTGCAAACTGCACTTTCCCTGGGCTATGTTAAATATGCAGAAAACCAGATTCATCAATTTTTACCAGACATGCTCCAAAAGGAGTTGCATGATAAGGATAAAGTTGAAGATTATCAGGAGGCTGTGGAGTTTGCTGAGGAAAAGGCCAATATTTATAAAAATGTAGATGAACCTGAAACCCTTAAAACAGATTTTTTAAATAAACAACTCCAAAAAAAAGGACTTGCAGATGCTGATGGGATTTTGGATGAAACAGTACTGCAGGATCTTAAAAATAAAGAAAATATTGAAAAAACTCTTTTTCAAGAAATTCCACGCGCATACATACTCTGGGATCTTTTACACTATTATTTAACCACCTCCTATGATCGGAGGAGCAAATATTCAGGACCTTTCCCTTATCTTCGGCCGAACCTGGATTCAAATCAGCTTAAGTCTTTTAAAGACTTTAAATCAGAGGTAATAGATATTATGCAGGTTTTTCTTGATGAAAAGATAGAATATGTTCCTAGAATGGGCAGAGTATTATCAAAAAAATTCTCAGTTGAAAAAAAGATGAAAGGACTCCATATGCCAATGGGAGTTGCACTGGGAGCTGCAATACTCTCAACAGAAGGGGACTTGCCTGTTGAGAGAACAGCAGAACTTTTTTCCATAACCCCTACTGAAGTAGAAAGAGAGAAAAAAAATCTGCAAACCCTCCATAAACCAGTTTCAACCAAAGCAAAAAAGTTTATGGAACTGGTGAAAAAATAATCACCAATGGAGTAGTTTCTCTTGAAAAAAGAAATTTATGTGAATAAACCATTATCCCTGGGCAAGATCATGGAACTTCTGGACAAATATCCGAATTTAAAGAAAATCAGTTGTCCTCCCAGCCTATATTCACGGATTTCCCAAAATTATCTCCAGGCACTTGATGAATTGGGTGTTAAAGTTGAACCAGTAGCAAAGAAAGGGCGCCCTAAAAAATACCATGAGAAAGATACCGAAAAAGTGGAACTTCTCTTAAAATCAGGCCATACGCCCCATGAGATTGCTGAAACTCTTAAATTACCCCTTAAAACCGTTTACTATCTTAAAGATTCACCATTAAAACCGGGTAGGAAAATCGAATATGACCCTCAACAAGTCCAAAAAGTTAAAAATCTTTATAAGAATGGAGTTTCTGCTAAAGAAATTTCAGATAATCTCAAAATTCCCATTAGAACTGTGTATTCTTTATTAAAACGGTGATAAAATATGGATCCTAATCTTATTCTAATATACCAAAAACTTCTCTTATCTTCAGGTATATGTGGCCTGGTAGCATTTCTTGTAACTTTTTTAAGTATGCCCCGTCTTATAAAAAAACTAAAAGCTGCCGAAATTGTGGGAAAAGATATTCATAAACCATCAAAGCCACTCGTAGCTGAAATGGGGGGCGTTGGTATTTTATTCGGTTTTATTATTGGCATATTTTTGGGTATTTATTTTTATCCTAATCTTCAATTCCAGCTAATCATCACCTTACTGGTTATACTCCTAGTGGGAATGGTGGGTATGGTGGATGATCTGGTGATGCTTTCCTCCAAGGAAAAATTGATCCTATTATGGCTCGCTGGTTTACCCCTAATCTGGATTGCACCCCCTAATGTTGGAATAATTTACATGTTATCAATGCCGGTAGCTGTTTCCATTGCCGCCAATCTCACTAATATGCTGGCTGGATTAAATGGTATTGAATCAGGACTGGGAGCAATAGCCATGACCTCCCTCAGCATAGCCTGCATTATCATGGGCAAATATGATGTGGCAGTGATAAGTATGTGTATGTTGGGGGCTCTCCTGGCATTCCTATACTACAATCGCCATCCTAGTAATGTTTTCCCTGGAGATGTGGGGACATTAATCATTGGAGCAACAATTGTGGTGGTGGCATTCATAGGTAGGGTTAAAATCATTGCCTTTATTGTCCTCATACCCAATATAATTGATATGATGCTTAAATTATACAGTGCAGGTGTTATGGAAAGACAAAAACACCAACCAACACAAGTTGGTGATGATGGAAAATTGATGGCTCCTGAAACTGGTTTCAATTCCCTTATTCGCTGGATCCTTAAAAGACCAATGCAGGAAAAAAATGTGGTCACCATTGTATGGTTAATTGGAATATTTTTCGGTGCTGTGGGAATAATAATGGCATATATCCTTAAATCCAGTATGTTTTAAATGAAAAACTCTAATAAAAACTAACCCTACTATTTTTGTTGTATTAATGTGACAAAAATTATTTTGTTTATTCCTTTCAAATTATTGGAAAATACGAATCAATTAAAAAAAGAATACATATTCATCTGTAAATAGATTTTAACAGAGCCATAGCAGCTTTTTCCATCTTATCATCATGCAAGAATTTGATGATTTCCATGGATTCCCTTAAATAGCTGGAACCTTCTTCTGTTTCACCCAATAAAAAATAAGCAGTACCCACCATTAACCTGGATATGGCTTCACCCTTATCATCACCAATCTTACGGAATTTTTTTAAAGCCTGCTGGAAATAATCCAATGATTTTTCTGTTTCCTCTTTTTTAAGGGAAATATCTCCCATGATCAAAATCAACCCTGCCTCCCCTTTATCATCACCTATACTGCGAGACATTTCAATAGCTTCCTTAATATGGGCCAGTGGATTATCAAATTTCTGATAAGAACCATAAATTGCATATTCATCCAGCAACGATATTATATCATCTAATTTGCTTCCAATATTCTCATAATCAACCTTTTCCATTTCATCAGAAAATCCTTCATCAAAAATTTCCGAATAACTATCCTCATCTACAGATGAAGTTGAAGTTTCAGTACCAATTTTGGTGGAAGTTTGCTCTACTTCCTCTAGCTCCTGTATTTTGTTAAATACATCTTCAATAATAGGCAGATCTTTAGCCGTACATATTTGGTGGCACTTTCTGTAATATTTAAGGGCTGTGTTATTTTCATCCATATTTAGGTAAACATCACCCATTAAATCTAGAATAGATGCTTCTTGTTCATATAAGCCTAATTCCTCATATATGCGTACTGATCTTTCTAAAAATCCCACAGCATCATCAATAGCATCATCTTCGTATAGAAGTGTTGCTATTTCCACCATAAGGTCGGCTTCAGCTTCCTGGTACTCCCAAAGCTGTTTCAGATATTTCTTAATAGTATCATCAGTGCTTTGGTATCGATCAAAAATCCCCATGATAAACAGTGGTCTCCATAAAATTTCTTAACTTAACTTATTTCACCTAAATACATGGTGCAAGTACCTTCTGGCTGTCCCTCAGGGTCTGCCTCAAGACGATATGAATACTGGCCATTAGTGACATTTTCTAAAAGGTTGGCCAGGACAATAGAACGTAAACACACTTGTGGCATTATACCATTTTTCACCAATTCTTTACAGGCATCAGCCCTACATTCAGTCATGGATATGGAAATACCATCTTCTTCCTGATTAACTGTTACTGTACCTTCCTGGATGAACCCTACACTTTCTAAACGTTTGAGTATGGACTCCATACGTTCTTTGAGACTTTTTTCTTCAAGTTCAACATCCAGTTCACATACATTTTCAAGATCGCAAGCAGTTTCAAGATGGTCCATGATATACTTGGTGGCATTCCACCCAATTCTGCGAGTATAAGCAGTGTTATCTCCTAAAAGTTCTTCTCTGGTTTTTTCAATACTATATATCCAGCTGCTCATTAGTATATAGAATAGTTCTTGAAGATCGATCTTTTCGGTCATAATACCTCTCCTTTATCTACAATTATTCCTTTATCGGTTATGTGATATTTAGCAGTTCCAATGGGGCCTTCAATAGATCTGAAGGTAATATAATCCCCATCCATCATTATAACGTTGTTGGCTATTGATTTTAGAATCTTTTCAGTATTTTCACTGACTATGCCTTCGGTACAGGTGAAAATGATTGTGGCACCAGCTTCTTTTAACCTGCGGATATATGTTTTTAAGAACCGAACTACCATGGGCTCAGGGTTAAAGGCAAAGGGAGTAGTGAGTGAGTCAAAAACCGAACGAAATTCTTCAGACTTTTTAAAGACAAATCGTGTACCCAAGCCCACTTTAACCATCAAATCTGTTGGATCATTGATTTTAGATAGGTTATAGGTGTTAGTTGTTTCAATAGACGCTCCGGAAAGAGAAGAAATGCTGTCAATAACGTACAACATCTCTTTATCCATGGCACTTTGTAAGAACCAGTTGAAGTCTATCATGTTCTGCTGTAACTGTTTCATTCCTTCATCGGCAGTTATATACAGGCATGGTTCGTCGATACTCAGCCCATGATAAGCAAATTGATAACAAAAAATCGATTTGCCAACCTTAGGTGGTCCAATGATCAATGTAGATGTATTTCCAGGAAATCCAGTAAGATCAAAGTCACTTACTGATGAGAAAATTTCATCAAATCCAGGTATGCCAGACTCCAGTCTGCTCATATTACCACTTCACGTTTTTTAGTTGTATTATTCAGAATTATCAAGAACAATACCCTTTTCGGTTATTTGGTATGGGATATCCTTCCGACCCATGCCCTTCATGGCCTCTATGGTGATTTTTCCATGGTCGAGTTTGATGATATTGTCTACCATTGACTTTATCAAAATTTCTGTGCTCGAATTTGATGATCCTTCAGTATAAGTGATTAGGGCAGTGCCACCCGCTTCTTTAACCCTCAGAATGTAAGTCTTTAATACCCGCACAATCAATACTGGATTGTTTGATTCCAGAACAGTGGTGAGGGAATCAATAACACTGCGAAAACGAGGCCCCTTATTGGAAATCATTCTGGCACCCCTACTTACCTTCACCAGAATATCAGTGGGATTCTTAACAGATGTAGACTGATAAAGATCAGAATCTTCCATTTCAGATCCTGAATCACTTAAAGCTGCATCCACAACATAAAACATCTCATTTTCAGAATATTCATCTAATTTTAATCCAATGGAGGCCATCTTTTGATATAAATCTCCCATTTCCAGATCAGTGGTTAAGTAAAGACATGGTTCATCCTGAGTGAGCCCATGGTAGGCAAAAGCATAAGCAAAAATGGATTTACCCACCCCCTGAGGACCATAGATCAAAGTTGCTGTATTTTCGGGGATGCCCCCTAAATCAAGACCCAGATCATCGTCAGACGAAGTAAAATCATCAAATCCAGGAATACCTGAAGCAATGCGGACAATCATAAGTTCACCTGCATCAATTCTTACTTTTACTTGTATAAAATCTCTAAAAGAGCATCCATGGCTTCATCGATTCCTTCATTATTAAGTAAGCTCACTGGAACTATGGGTATGCTCTGGTCTGTATTCATAACCTTTCTTATCTCATCTGTTGATAACGCATCAGGCAGATCCTGTTTATTTGCCACTATAACCTTTGGTATGGCCTCAGCCTTACATCTTTTCATCATCTCTTTTGCACGAGCAAAAGTTTTAGGGGCAGTTGAATCAACCAAAATAAATGCTCCCACTGCTTCCTTAGACAATACATCTAGTATAAGGTCAAAACGTTCCTGTCCTGGTGTTCCAAAAACATCGGCAATAAATCCTTTATGTTCCACATGACCAATGTCCATGGCAATGGTAGTTGGAACCTGGCCAAGAGCCATCCGATCCACAGAAACAGAATCCGGAGCAATTTGTTTAACAAAACTGGATTTTCCTGCATTATAGGGTCCGGTAACCAGGAGTTTTGGTATGAATATTTTAACACCACCTGGTCGCAATATGTTAAACAATACCATGCTGCTGGAAGGTTTTGTCCAAGATGCACCAGTAACCATAAAACCCTGACCAATAATAACCCTTTCTTCAATAGTGCTCAAATTAACTACACAATCCATAGCTTCTTCAATTTTATGGATCAGACCTTTCTCATAATCCCATTGGGTGAAAATGTAAATTAAAATCGTCCCCAATTCTTTGGCAACCTGATTCCACTTATTTATAATGCGGACAGTTTCTTCATCACCCTGGTAATCAATAAGGGTGGAAAGATTATTAATCACCCCCACACCATTAGGAACATCACCAATGGCTTTAATAACAACTTCTTCTACTTCCGAATAATCTTTTACATAATATTTGCCAGATACTGGGGCACCAATGAAATAGGAGCTTCCGTCCACAAAAAAAGCATTACCCTCATCCACACTATCTTCAAGGTCCCATCCAAATTTATCGAATTCATAAGTGATATCACTGGGTTCAGCAACATTGGTGAAAATAAATCCCTGATCACCATCTTCCAGTCTACTTTGTAAGGTCTGATAACCAAAAGCCTCACACTCAACACCCGGATTTGCACTGAAGAGGATTGAAGATCCTTCTGGTATTCCTCCTCCCAAGAAATCATCGAGTTTTGGAATGTGGGTAGTTTTCATGTTTACATCCCACCCATAATCTGGTTTACCTGCTCAGCAATGGATTCCATCTCAAAGAATATTAGACCTAGTTGAGCCTCTGGTTCGGTTAAAACTGTTAAAATAGCTTTAAGCCCAGCAGGTATTAATACAATAGTTCCTTTTTCCGTTTTAACGGATATCTGACTAACAGAACCCGTTGTCATCTGCCCGGATGCTGCTTCAGCCGCCCCCATAATAGTAGAACACAATGCAGAGAATATCCGAGCATCCACATCAGGAGGCGTTCTGGAGTTAATCAGAAGTCCTTCTTTTGAAACTATTCCACTTGCTTTGATCTGTCCAACTTGCATCAGACTGGTTAGTGCATCATCAAGTTTTTCCTTTTTTGTTTGGGACATAACTTTCCCCCATATTTAATAAACAAAGTCGATTGTTATTTTTTCAGGATTCTTTTAGTCGCATAATATTATACAATGCATACAATATGTAGATGAATAATATGATGAGAATAAACCAAGTTACTGAATAGATAGTTGCCAACCCCAAATCCGGATATATACTATTCCCAATACCTAACAACCGGTTTAATGCAAAAATCACCATTGCAGCCGCGAATATCTCGCATACTCGGATAGTTTCAGATTTTCTGTTAAAAAGAAGACTCATTGCACCTTCTTTATATTTTTTAAGATTTAGATAAATAGCTAAGGATAATATTACCATTATAAATAAGATTAAGAGGTAAATAATCGATTCTAAGAAATTCACACCATCTCACCTTCCTCCCCTATCTTCAGGAGGTTTTGTAGTGCAAATACAACGTATAATAAGAAAATCGAAAATAACAATGCTGTGATATCATCAATCACCGGAATATGTAATTTGAAAATCTGGTAAGAATTCCCAATAAAAAAAATCAAGTTCCCAATAAAAAGTATCAAAAATATTTGAGTAACTTTTTTTTCATTCAAGAAAAAGATGGCAACGGTCAAATCTTTATTCCTCAATCTCTTAAATAGTAAAAAAGAAAAATAAATTGCCAAGATAGCAACTAAAAAGTTCAAAGCATGAAATATTATGGCTAATTCCTCTATTTCAATGCCCCCATAATGATATTGATACAATTATTAATTATAATCTATTTTTCAAATAATTTAAATCTTCCTTTAAAGGTTAGCCGTGATCTTAAAAAAATCTTGTATAACATTTTAATCATTGATTAAAAAAGATTTTATAAAAAAACAGCGAACTATCACATCCATCGAACATCGGCAGTAGTGAATACATAATTATTGGAAAAAGCAGGGTTGAATAAAGAGTTAGTGAGATTCTCTGTATGAAAAGATTCACATATTTTTTTCCGGGCATAAAAATTAATTCGATCACCCAGACAGTTTCTATCTGCCTTATCCTTGACCTGGGGGGCTGAAGCATGAATTCTTAATTGGATCTTTGTTTTATTATAGGCCTGGCTTAAGCCCTGGTTAATGTAATCAATTTTAATTATTTTAACGCAAGAAGGGTTAACAAGCCTTAAATGTTCCACTTCATAGTCCTTGAAAGCATCCTCAGAATATACTGCTAGACCATCAGACAGGGAACCATCTAATGCCCCTGCACGAGAAGCTGCCATGGCCTGATTTAGCTCATTAGAGCCTGATATACCCATTATTAACGGAATTGTAATTATCAAACTAAAACCAAGAATCATCAAAAATTCTATGGTAAGTTGTCCATGGATATCATCAATTACCATCATTTTTCATCAGAGTCCATAATTTAACTGATCTAAATAAGACTACTAATCCTCAGATATTACCACCTTATGAGAATTATTGTTAAATTTCACATTTCGAAGTATGTAACTATTTTTAGGAAACATGAATACTTCGGATTGGTTATTATTGTAACTGGAGATTTTTTTTAAGTATGAAAATGAATAACCACACTTTCCATTCACCATTACCAGAACACCAGATTGATTTACCTTAACTGTGTAATCAGATCCTTTTAAACTGGAAGGCATTTCTATCCTTATTTCATGACCTTCCCCACCACAATATGTAAGTTCAATTGCATGGGCCACTTTTTCACAGATCGAACGTGCCTCTGCTAGTTGTTCAGTTTTTTCTGCCGTGATAAATCTTCCTTCCGATATACTAATTATGCTGCTGGTTATCATTAGCAAAAATAGCATGGTAATTAGAAAATCTATATTTAGAGTGGCCGAGGGATCACTAATAATAGAATTACCCATAAAGTTATTAATGTATTACTATTATTAATACTTAATCAAATAGTAATAGGGGGCCAAAATATATGCAATCAAAAAAATTAATGGAAAAGCCAGTAGACAGTTTAGAAAGTGAAATAGATAGTTTTGACTTAATAGTCACTTTTAAAGAATGGATAGATGGATCATATCCGGAGATAGATGGAATAAATGAACTTGAATTAGCCTTAAAAAATCTGAAATCGTACTATATTAAAGAAACCGAATTTTACGATGTAGTCACTCTGGATCTGGCAATTGAAGACTCATATGAAGTAATACAACAACTGAATAAATCATCCCCCCAATTTATTAAAAAAGCAGTTCCCATCGATGCAATTGTTCCGTCAGTCTCAGACCAAATTATTGATACTGCACTAGAAGTCGCATCCAGGAAAATAACCAAAAAAAAATCTTTCACAGTAGAATGTGAAATTAGAAGTAAATATCATGAGTCTCTAAGTGAATTGATTGAGAAAATCCCAAATAAAGTCTGCGGGAAGTTAAATCTGGAATATGTTCACCAAAACCCGGATTGGGTTATATTAATTGAGGAATTGGGACAAAACACAGCAATAGCAATTCAAAACCCTGATAAAATCCATTTAAATCGATAAACTTATATCAAATTTCAAATTTTATTTTATTTATCCAATGAACTCCTTCCTGTTTTTTTGGTATTAATATTGCAGTGCATAATTTAGCTTTTTCATTTAATTTGCTATAAAAAATTTAATTCAATCCAACTGAAGAGAGTTATACTGGGAATAATAATACTGGGAAATTTTATTTACCACTTAATGGAATGAATTAATTGATTGTATGTATACATGAATTGATACGGGTGTATTCATATGTACAAAATTTTGCTCTTCAGTGGAGGATTGTACAAATACGATCTCCTGGTTGAACATGTTGATGATGTGGGTGGTTTGATCATTCAAAAGGACAGCCTACAAATCTCTCGTGATACTTCATTTCTCAGAGAAGAAATAAAGGTAACACTAATCATTCCTTCCAATGAGATTTCCAGTGTCAGATCTCTGGCTAAGGAAATAAAAGGCGAAATTGAAGAATTGAAACTTGAAGAAGCAATTCATGAAAAGCTAATAAACTCTTTGAAGGTATACAATATCCTATGCAAATCGAACTCCGGGCTTAATAGGGAATCCCTTGAAAAGTTGATGGAAGACCAAGAAGAAAAAGGGTTGTTTATCACTGCAGATAGCAAAAAGGACGATACAAACCCCCCGATTGAAGAATGCCTGGAATTAATGTTATCACTTGAAATACTAAAAAGACACCAAAAGAATGATGAATTTGAATATTACATTAACTTGGAGGATAAACCCTGAAAACCGAATAAATAGTATGCAACTAAAAAATAACCTACATTTTAATCACAATAAATTGCCATTGATTAAATCTAGTCATATTACACTAGAATGTATTTAATCAAAATATAAAATTTTGGAGAGGAATTACATGATCAAGGGAGAAACCCTGATTTTTATTGGAATTGCGGTTGTCATTGCAGGTGTGCTGCTAACATTTTTAGGAACAGCCCTTTTATCCTCAGGAAAAAATCATAATAAAGATAATGATAACACCAAAGTTAGCACTGGTGGAGTAATACTGATTGGCCCTATCCCTATTATCTTCGGAAATGATAAGAGCATGGTCATGATCACCATACTGGGAGCTATTATTTTGATGGTTGTAGCATACTTCTTATTTTATAGGGGAGCTCCTTAAATATAATAACCTCTAATAAAGCTTTCCAAAAATAAATAATCTATTAAAACTAATAATCCTCATTAAACAACTACAATGGTCCAAATGAATTTTGAACTAAATAAAAAGTACATAATAGCATTACCAGCCTTAGCAGCGCTCATCATAGCCTTGATCCCAACAATTAAATATTACTGGCCCCTGGGATGGGATATATTCTACCATATTCAGTACGCCCAGGTTTACACCCAGTATGGATTCATCCTAACTGATCCTCAGTTAAATGCCCCTATCGGCAGAAAAATAGCTTACCCTCCCCTTTTCCATTTTTTGATAGCGGGTATTGGCAGTTTTCTCAGTGTGGACTATTTCCAGGTAGCCAGATTCCTGCAACCATTGTTTGCAATGTCAATAGTTTTATCAGTTTCATATGTAGCCTACAAATTTTACGGAGAACTGGCCGGACTCGGGGCAGGGTTCATGATTTTGTCCAGTTATCTGCTGGGTAGGATAATTTTACCCCTTCCAGAAAATCTTGCATTGATATTCCTCCCCCTGGCAGTTTGCCTATACTACCTATCTATAAAAAATGAGAATCTAAAAACCGCCTTTTTTGGTGGGATTCTATTAATGGCAGTTATTTTAACCCATCAGGGAGCCACACTATGTCTTATATTAACCATTGTTGCTATAACTATTTTAGAAATCTTTTTCACTAGAAATATAAGCGTTTTAAAGAATTTCACATTATTCTTCCTGGCCCTTATATTAACCATATTTGCAGGTATCATTTATCTTTTAATTTCATCTCCCGCCCTATTTCATAATATTTTGGGACAGGGCATAACGAGTATTACTGGAATGAGCACATCCCTACCTCTAAATCGGTCTATTGGAATATTCAGTTACCTGGGTAACCTGAGCATCTTAGTACTGATATTTTCCATGATTGGTGGCATATCCATAGTGAAGAAACTGCATACAAAAAATATCGAAAGGAAAGACATGGTTATACTGGTGTGGATAGTTACCATGTTCCTTCTGAGTAATGCTTACTGGTTCGGGATTAATGTTATTTCATACCGGGTGCTCATATACCTCCTGATTCCCCTTTCAATATTGGGGGGATATGGCCTAAGCAAGGTTTATCAAAAAATCAAAAATAATGGCAGATTATCATCCCAAAAAATGCATACAGTATTTGTGGTGGCTTTTGTATGTCTGGCATTATTAAGTGGTATTTTAACTGTTGAAAACCCTAAAATTGGGGTTTACGGTGTTAAAAACCAGGAAGGATTTGTTCAAACCGCCCCTCCCTCAGAGTCGGAAGTAGATCTGGCCAGATGGTTCACTGAAAATGGGAATAGCAGCCGTTACGTTGTTATTTCCAACCAGTTTACTGGTATGTTCCTGGCGGCTGAAACTAATATGTCCTTTCGCAATGGTTTTAAGTATTATTCTACTAATATCAATGTTCCTGTAGAAGAAAAATCAAGAAAATCTGTGAATAACCATACATTATCATTTTTTAAGGAAAAAAATGTCGGTTATGTGGTTTATGACAAAAGACTGGTAATATCTCCAGAAGAAAAAACACTTGCACTGCGTGTTATTGATACAGAATTTTTCTCACTGCACTACTTCACCCAGGACATCCATTCTAACATCAATCGAATAAAAAATGAATTTGCTAGAGTGGTGTATGAAAATAATGATTTCATTGTATGCGAAATAAATTGGTGACGGTTTTAAAAGTATAGAAACATTATTAAAAGTAAATAAGTTATATAACAATAAATTATATTTGAAGACTTATAATTTAAGCTAATAAAATAAATAAGCAAGTAAATATTGCAATTATTAAGATTTAAGCTTATACAAAATGTGATTATTATGAAAGTTTCTGTGGTTATTCCTGCCCTCAACGAGGAAGGAATTGTTGGAAAAACTGTTAAATCAGTGCCTATAAAAAAATTAAAGGATGCCGGATTTGAAACCGAAATAATAGTGGTTGACAACGCATCCGAGGATAACACTGCCGATGAAGCAAAAGCAGCAGGTGCAAGGGTTGTCTATCAAGAAAACAGAGGATATGGGAATGCATATCTTAAGGGATTCAGCGAAGCATCCGGTGATATTATTGTAATGGGAGATGCCGATGGAACTTATCCTTTTGATGAAATGACTGAATTCATTCAACCCATCCTGACTGAAAATGCAGATTTTGTCATGGGCTCAAGATTAAAGGGAGATATTAAAAAAGGAGCCATGCCCGCACTGCACAGATACATTGGTAACCCTTTCCTGACCTGGGTGTTAAATGTTTTGTTTTCTACAGGAATATCTGATGCTCACTGTGGTATGAGGGCCATGACTAAAGAAACATGGAACAAATTAAATCTTCATACCTCTGGAATGGAGTTTGCTTCGGAAATGGTGATAGAAGCATCACGACTGGATATAAAAATCGTGGAAGTTCCCATCACATATTATCCTCGTGAGGGAGAATCAAAACTCAGCTCATTCTCAGATGGCTGGAGACACCTCCGTTTCATGATGCTCTACCGGCCAAGTCCTTTCCTCCTATTACCTGGTGTGGTGGCGTTAATACTGGGTGTCAGTTTAACAACAGTTGTATGGTTAATGGGACAGTCCCGAATGCACTCACTGATCCTGGGCGGTTTGATGCTCGTGGTTGGATACCAGTTGCTACTATCATGGATATACTTCGCGGCATTCGGAGTTACATATGGATTTTCCAGTAAATCAAACCTGATTAACAAAGTCATGAACTATCACTCACTGGAAAAAGAGCTTATTCTGGGAGTATTCCTCCTTGCAATAGGAATAATACTTGGTTTAAATGTTATAAACAGTTGGAGCACAGTTGGATTTGGAGCACTGTTTGAAATTCAAAATGCAATACTGGCCATGATCCTATCCATTTTGGGTATTCAAACCATATTTTCAGGAATGTTCCTGAGTCTGCTGTTACTCGAAAAACCAAAATAAAAAGCCGGATAACAATATTATTCCTTCAAATTTTATTTTTAACATGAATACTGCAATCATTAATGAACGATGATAATAACAGAATCAGGAGTCAGTTAGATGACATTCGACCTGAGTATCATACTTTTAATAAAAAACGGGGGTAGGAGGCTGGAACTCTTGATGGAAAGTCTTGAAAGACAAAAATTCAGTGGCAGTTTTGAGATCATTGCTATCGATTCCGGTTCAAAGGATGGATCCTTAGAGATTCTAGAAAAATACAACACCAGAATTTTTAGAATAAAACCCGAAGAATTCCATCACAGCAGAACCCGTAATTTAGGTGCTGAAAAATCCAAGGGTGAAGTTTTAGTTTACCTAACACAGGATGCTCTCCCCATAAATAATGACCTTCTGGAAAAACTAGTAAACCCTTTGAAAGATCCTGAAGTAGCTGTATCCTATGGGAGACAAATTGCCAATCCTGATGCAGCAGATGTAAATAAATTCTTTTACTCCTATTTCTATCCTGACGAAAAAAAGGTTTTAAGTAAAGAAGTGGCCAACAATCCCAAAAAATTTTATATTAACTATATATATGTCTCGGATGTGTGTTCAGCTATTAAAAAAGAGGTTTGGGATGAGGTACGGTTCACTGATGATGTTCCAATGTCTGAAGATAAAGATTTTGCTCTTAAAGTATTGAAAGCAGGTTATGGAATTGTTTATGAGCCTGAGGCTACTGTATATCATTCGCATGATTACTCTCTGCATTCACTGTTCAAAAGGCGCTTCCAGGATGGTTCTGCTTTTTCCAACATAGCCCTGGAAGGTGAAAGTGGATTTTTTGGTCGTGGATTTAAATTTGTAACCGAAGAGATGAAGTTTTTAGTAAGGGAAAAAAAGTTTCTGGGAATTCCCTATGCAATCATATACAATTTCATTGATTTTCTAGGATTTTTCCTGGGAAAACATGAAAAATACATACCTGGTTTCATTAAATGATAAGAAAAGTTATTTAGAAATACTAAAAATTGTGGTATAATGAAAAATTCTAATCCTCTGGTGAGTATAATTATTCCCAACTACAATGGGAAAATACATCTGGAAGAGTGCCTGAACTCGTTGCAGAGGATTGAATCTGATGATTATGAAATTGTTTTTGTTGATAACGCATCAGAGGATGGTTCTGTTGAATTTGTTAAAGATAATTTCCCGGGAATAAAGATTCTTCAGCTGGAGAAGAATTATGGATTCGCTGAGGGATGTAATTTAGGAGTTGAAAAAGCCCAGGGGGATTACATAGTTTTTTTAAATAACGACACCAAAGTCGATGCCCACTGGCTAAAAGAGTTATTGGTGGCCAAAGAAACCTACGGAGAGAACCATATCTATTCCAGTAAAGTTTTATTCTATGATGAACCCGGAACTTTGAACACCATTGGAGGCGTGATTACTCCCATGGGCAGCGGACTTGATATGAATTTTGGCAAAGAGGATATAGCAGAATACAACAATGTTCGCTTTGTTGGTTCCCCTTCAGGATGCTCAATGCTACTGAAGAAGTCCTTATTTCTGGAGATGGGTGGTTTTGATAACGATTACTTTGCTTATTTAGAGGATGTGGACTTCGGATGGAGATGCTGGTTACGCGGGCATAAAACCTATTACATACCAGAGTCTATTGTGTACCACAAGTATGGGAGCACTGGGGGAAAGATCGACACACCTTTCAGAGTTTTCAACGTTCAAAAGAACCGCTTGTTTAATATAATAAAAAATTTCTCACTAGCAAACATGATCAAGGGATTTATTATTTCTATAATATTTGACCTGGTTCGCATATTCCAATTCTTAATTCATGGCGAATTTTCCCTCATAAATGCTATTTTAAGAGGTGACTATGCTTTTATTAAAGGGATTCCAAAAACACTTGCCAAAAGGAAGTACATACAAGATAACCGGAAAATTTCCGATGGAGAAATGCAGAAAATGGACTTGATAGCATCTTTAGATTGGTGTATTAAGGAGTTTAGAAGGTTACAAGATCTAAAGTAATGTGAAAAATTTTAAGGGAATTAAATCTGTGTAAAATCAAAGGAAAATGAAAAATGAAAATCTGTCAGATAATATACACATATCCCCCCTATGCAACTGGAGGGGCAGATATATATGCCCAGAGAATTTCTGAAGAACTCTCTAGTAAGGGCCATGAAGTCGTGGTTATCACCACCCAACCTTATAATGGTTTATCTTCATTAAAATCATCACACCAAGTGGATAATGGAATCAAAGTTTACCGATTCTATCCATTAAACATATATTCATGGACAAATACCGCAGGAAAATCCATATTAACTAAAATAGTATGGAATACACTTGATATATGGAATTTACATGCATATTTTGTGATAAAAAATATATTAAAAAAAGAAAAACCTGACGTGGTGCATATACACACCCCCACGTGGATATCTTTATCTGCATTTGATGCTATAAAAAGTTTGAACATTCCATTTGTTTTCACAGTGCATGAGTACCTCTTACTGTGCAGGAGAGTTTCACTTTTACATGCTAATGGAGAAGTTTGTGATGATCCTCGCTCTATTTGTAAATTGTATCAGAAGTTATCCAGAAGTATTGTTGCCAATAAACCGGACTTAGTTTTAGCACCATCCAATTTTGTCTTAGAAATGCTTAATAAAAATGGATTCTTTGGTGAATCAACCTGTATGAAGCTTCCCCTTGGTATCACCCCCCACAATCAAAAAACCAGAAAAAACTATGAAAAAATCGATGTTGTTTACACTGGTGCTCTTATTGGGCATAAAGGAGTTGATGTTCTAATAAATGCTTTTAAAGATTTGGAACATGATAATATCCAACTCCATATTGTTGGAAAGGGTGAAAAAATGGAGGATTTAAGAGCACTGGCAGATAAAGATGATAGAATAAGTTTTTACGGTTTTTTAGAGGGTGATGAACTTACATCACTCCAGGAAAATGCAAATATTACCGTTATGCCCTCGGTTTGGTATGAAAATTCTCCCATGGCTATTTATGAAAGTTTCAAGTACGGGACTCCTGTGATTGGTAGTAAAATTGGGGGGATCCCTGAACTAATTCAGGAGAATGTTAATGGTTTTCTCTTCGAACCAGGCAACATCCAAGAATTGCATGATATACTCCAGTATCTGGTTGAAAATCCACTGGAATTGGAGAAATTAGAAACCGGAGCCTTTAAATCAAGCCAGAAATATGATATGAACCTACATATTAAAAATCTGGAAAAACTATATAAAGAAATATCAGATAAATGAGTACAATCCAATGTGCTGCCCTCCAGTTTATAAAATTACTTAATCCCCCTATTATTATTGAATCCTCCCAAAAACACATTAATATATATGAATTATTATCAGAAATAATCAGAACGAATTACTCTATTATATATATCATAGGTTAGGACGTAGGGGAGTAACTATAGAAAAACCACTACAACACCATACATTCAGCAGTACGAATTTAATGTTTATGGAGAACTAGTTATGCTATCATTGATAAGCAAAATAAAAAACATTGACTCAAAGAATTTCTTTATCCTTCTAATCTTACTACTTTTCCTTACTGATATTGTCATAATTTTAGACGTTCCGGGCTTCAGAGAAATCCTCCCCGCTATTTATTTCACCATAGTCCCGGGATTATTAATCATAATCCTGATGAATCTTAATAAACTGGAATTTGTAAAAAAATTCGTTTTATGGATAGGGCTTAGTTTATCATTCATAATTTTGTTGGGACTGGGTTTAAACAGTTTATATCCTCTCCTATCCCAACCACTATCGTTAATACCTTTACTTGTTTCATTTAATTTGCTAACGATATCCTTGGCATTGATTGCCTACCTGAGAAATAAAGAGGAATTTGAAATAGAGAGAGTTTTCAATTTTCATATGGATAGAAAGGATAAATATGTTTCACCAATGCTTTTCGCCCTGGTCTTCCCGTTTTTAACCTTCTTCGGAACTTATTTAATGAACACCACCAATAATAATTCTATTTTACTGTTGATGTTATTTTTAATCCCCATATATTTCATTGTTTTAATTGGTTTACGGGACAAGATCTCCAACTCAACATATCCATTTGCCATCCTAATGATTAGTCTAAGCTTTTTTTTGATGCATGGATTAACTTCCAATTATCTTATTGGAAGAGACAACCATTGGGAGTTTTTTTGTTTCAACTATACCATGCTTAATTTACATTGGGATGCAAGCATATTCAGCAATACTCTGAATAACTGTTTAAGCATTAACCTTTTACCCACAATTTATAGCGTTCTAACATCCATTCCCGGAGTATACGTCTATAAAGTTGTTTTCGGATTTATTGGAGCAATAATACCTCTAATAATATATCTGATATCCAAAAAATTGCTGGGAAATAAATATGCAATATTTGCCGCATTTTTAGTAATGTTCCAGATGAATTTTATGGAACTTTTATCTCTTATCCGGCAAGAATTTGCATTGATATTTCTATTCCTGGCTATTTTAACCCTTTTTGACACAGATCTGGGAAAAATAAATAGGAAAATCCTGTTTTTAGTTTTTATGATATCAGTGATACTATCACACTACTCTACAGCATTTGTAGCACTGGGAATGACCATTCCCATCCTATTAATCCCCTTTTTTAAGAATTTGCTCCTGGAAAGAAGGGTTAAATTGATTAATTTTGATGTGATGGCTGTTTTAGGCCTCTTTTCTTATCTCTGGTATTTTGTTGTTGCCAAAGCTCAATCGAATACTGCGACTAAGGTGATAGCAAAAAGTAGTGGATCAGTGGCTGGTGAAACTGCCAAAACAGCAGTTAATAAGACTTTTGAGAATACAATACCTTCTGTTTATGGTATGGGAATTGATTCAATTCCAAAGTTAATAAGTGTAATAGTTAATGACGCAGTTTTCTTAATCATAGGCATAGGCCTACTTGCAACAGTTTTAGGCTGTGTTGCAGTATTTTTAGAGCATAAAACGTTTCACAACTACAAAGATAACGCTCTCTTAGTGTTTATTAAACGATTTAAAAAGTACAAGAAAAATATACCCTTTGAATTTGTTCTTGGAGCCATTTTATCAACGGGATTATTGGCATTATTTATTATAATACCCTATTTCTCCAATGCTTATGGTGCTAGTCGAATCTTTCTTACCTGTTTAGTTTTCCTAGCCCCAATGTTTGTGATTGGTGGAATTGCAATTGCTAGAATGCTTAAAAAACCAAAAATTGACATTGTTATATTGGTAATACTCATAGTATCACTGTTTACAGTTTCAATACACTTTAATTATTACCTCAGTGGAATCCCATCTTCACATTATTTTGATGAAAATTCCAATGCTCGAATTGAAACTTATATTTATGACCAGGATATTTTGGGTGCCAAATTTTTGAGTTCATATGGTGACCAGGGTTTGATTAAGGTCCACGGAGATGAAGTCACCGGTTTCAGGTTAATGGCTGCAAATAATTTCACCATAGAAAATAGGACTTTTATACATTGGAACAACTCAATGGAATTTACAAAAGTTCCCACTTACCGTTATCATCAGTATTTATATTTATCTTACCATAACACCAAAAAAGATATTATATTTGAATTAACTGCCCCTGTATTTATTACAAACTCCACCTCTAAGAACACTCTCATCAAAGAATGGGAATCAAGAATATATGACAATGGAGGATCAAGAGTTTTAATCCCCTAGTGTTGACTAATTCGTGGTTTAAGTAGGGGAGTAATTAGCCTAAAGAATAATTCTAAGGAATAATTATTTACTATTTAGTTATTTGAGTATTATCTATTTTTTCTAATGATTTTAACAAATTTTTACCCACCAATCTCCAATCAAACTCAGTTTCAGCTAATTTCCTGGAATTTTTACCCATCTTCCGTAGGCTTGTGGGGTTTAAGTCTTTAAACTGGTTGATTCCTTCTACCATGTTGTCTACACTATTATCTTTAACTACAATCCCTGAATTATATTTAGTTACCAGATCTGCAGCGTCACCCACATTTGATGTTAAAACAGGTTTGCCCATGGAAGTATATTCTGCAAATTTTGTGGGGGCAGCCATTTCTGTTGCCAGGTGCGAAGGTCGTGGTAGAATTAACACGTCACATAAGGAGTAATAATTGGGAACTTCTAGTCGGTTAATTTTGGGAATGAAGATTATGTTTTTATTGGCTACATTATCCGGCTTTTCCTGCCCTCCAACAATTAAAAATGCGATTTCATCATCATCAATGGTTAAGGCAGAGTTTATAAGATTCTCAACACCTTGCCAGCTTTGAAAACCACCCAAGTATCCAAATATTAATTTTTCTTCTAAACCTAATTCTTGTTTTAATTCCTGTACTTTATGGTTTTTCTGAGTGAAGAAATCTAGATCAACTCCGTTGGTGACGTAATCCATTTTATCAAGGGCAACGCCCTTATTAGTGTGCAAATAGTCAATCATTCGATTAGAAACACATATGATCTTATTTGAACCCTTTAGATTTGCATAATCCATGATTTTCAATAGCAGATAATTTGCTAAAAATTTGGGATTCATACTTTTTCCGCATCTTAAAAGTAGTTCCTGTAATAAATCACCGTGCATATCAAATACCAATGGAACTTTAGTCAACCGGCCAGATAAGGAACAGAAGGTGGCGGCACCGGTGTTGGCATATACTAAGTCATATTTATTTTCTCTTAGAATCTTCAAATGTTTGAAATAAACACCGAGTTGGGATGTGATAATGAATTTATCGTTAGGAAACTGATTTTTTTCTTTAAAATTATCGTATTTGGATTTGCCACAATAATGAACTAAATCAACATCATGGCCAGCTTCTCCCATAATTTTAGCTATATTAGAAATACGCCACCATTCGGCGTTGTTTTCAGGGGTTGAGATGTGAGTACTTAATATCTTCATTAGGACACCAAGGAGGTAAAAGGATGTTGTGTGAGAAATGTAAGATTTCTATAAGCTTTTTTGATCATTTTATTATTAATATTAATGTTGTTGTTTTGTAAATATATTATATTTTGATGTTTTTAGTTTTTTAGGAATTTTTAGTTGTCGGTTTTAATTATTAAGAGTTATTAATAGGTTTATTTGTTTAAAATAACATTAAAATGAATCTGATAATAATCGTGAAAACAGAAAGATTCTGATGATGTCTTAAATCTTGTTAAAAGCCCTATACGTGTCTTTTTTTTGAAAATAAACCAAAACATTTATATAACTTATCAAAACGATCTTATACCATACGAACAAAACATCAGAAAATATGTTATTATTACCTATAGGACATGGGAGTGTTAAGATCAAGCGAAACACAACAGTTACTCTATTATTAATTTTCAGTATAACAATCATCCTAAGCACAAGCATAGTATGTGCAGAAGAAGAAACAACAATAATAAACGACACAAACACCAGTCAAAACCTAGAACCGGACCCAAACACT
>JAHKLP010000018.1 GCA_020855015.1 Methanobacterium sp. | reverse complement strand
ATGGTTCCCACACCCATCTCCACCAGAGGAGCGTCACCATCCCCTTTAGGCATGTTCATGGCTACAATCTGAGCTATATCACCAACTTCACGTGCCAGATCATCCATAACACCAGAATGAAGAGCTTTTGATTCGAAATCTAGATTATTTCCTTCCTGACCAGTGTGACAAGCAGATAAAAGATGGGACAACTGTTGTTCCACATAACTCAATGTCTCTGACAAATCACGAAGGTTTTGGGGTTTTTTACCAATTAAAGTTCTGGTTATAGGGGCTTCAATGTCAATATTCAGTCCCAAATCAAGGGGATAATCTTCACCCAATTCCCCAATTAGATGGTGAAGCAGGTGCCGAGCATGACCAGCATGGGCTGCAGTTCCAATATTGCACGCTAAAAGAACTATACGAGCTTGTTGTGCTTCTGAATCTATCCCACATGCCCCTTTCTTATTTAAAAGGTCGCATTTACCGAATGTACAGAGACAACACATGTCACAGAAAGGTGCGTAAAAGGGTTCATACCTACTCAGTAGTTTCATATCCCACGATCTTAGATCAGTAACATGAGGTTTGGGAGTGGGCCCCATTGGAGTATCTGATTCTGGGATCTCTCCTTCTTTCTCAACAATATCCCCAATGGAAATTTTTATATCCTTGGATTTCCAAAAATCGTCCTTGAACTTTTTTGCTTTAGAATTTTGTTCTGGTGCCACAACTATCACCGAATTATTAATGATTTATAATGATATTTTCAGTTTGACTAATTACAATATATATATTTTGTGCATTGCTTGTCATTTCATGAAATTAACTAATACTAATTTGAAAATTATTAATAAATAAAACCATTGAATAAAGTATACTGTCTTGAATTAATAAAAAAACATCAGAGAAATAAAAATATCAGTCAAAACAGACACAAGTCTTAAAGAATATAAAAAAGAGGATTGGAAAAAAGATTCAAACCCGGGGCTCTAATCTTTTTATCATAAAAGCCATAAAGGCAACTATTGCCGGGAACAAGAATAAATACATTATTAAAAGCAATATCGGCGGGAGAAGTGCCCCCATAACTGTAGTAGCTGCTATTATCATAACCATAAAAATAACCGGCCCCAATATGGCTATAAACATGTAGATCATGGTGAATGAATTTAACTTCTGGGCGTAATCTTTGATTTTCATTCGCATTTCATAGGCAGTGTCATCGGCAATTACACTTAAAGTCTTAGCCAGATCCCCCCCACTGCTGAGGGTTCTGGTGATCTGATGTATGGCTCGCGTTAAACCTTCAGAATCAACCCTTTCACTCATATCCACCAGGGCTTTCTCAGTAGTTTCTCCATATTTTATCTCTTCCAGAGCTCTTGCGAATTCTTCAGATAAAGGACCGTAACCAGACATAGCCACAGAACGCATACTATCATGCAACCCTACCCCTGCCCTTAATTCAGTGGCCATTTGTCGTAAAGCATAAGGTATTTCTTTAGAAGCTGATGTAGAACGACCACCCTTCTGGATTTTTGGCAGGTAAACTATGAACATGGTCATCAAAAGAATAAGAATACCGAAAACCAGACCAATTTCAACACCGAATCCCAGCAACACCACAACAGTGAAAATAACTGCAAATCCAAGTACTCCCATAATCATAATAAGGCGAGGTTCCAGTCCCTGTTTTTCCTCTTCCTTGAGAAGTTCTTCCAGGGAAGCTTTACGGACAGCGGCCTTTGCAGATTCATCCACATCTGATTTTTCTTTTCTATCGTATTTTTGGTCAATAAGTTCACGGAATATCTCTATTTCATCTTTTTCCATTCCCATCTTTTTAATGACTTTACGAGATTGCTGATCTTTAGAGACAGATTTAGCATCTTCCAATGCACTTAAATCAGGTTTTTTTGGTTTTTTTTCTTTTTTTCGAGAAGGAAGGGTTACTTTAGGCGTTTCAACATTCCTAATCTTACTCACCGGCGCTTGGACTCCTTCACTAACTTTCTGAACTCCTCCACCAACCTTCTGGCTGGAATTTACTGTCATGTCACCGATACGATTGAAGATCTTCTTAATGCCGCCAAAGACCATTTATCTCACCAAATTTTTTTCCATTATATAAAATAATCAATATTCTATTTTTCAATGTAGTTAGTTGTCTAATTTCTTGCTATTAAATTTAATCTAATAACTATTATTCTGTGTCTTCATATCTAACCTTTTCTATATCTTATATAGAATCCTTTAAGGTGTAACATCTTTTAAAGAATTCTTTCCAGCATCTCATCAGGATCTCTATAGTAACTGTTGATACATCGCCCCACTTCATCAATGGAACGTATATTATTATCTGCAAGGTACTCTAAAACCAGTCTTCTTTTCTCTATTTCTTCTTCAAGCTCGGTTACATTAATACCGCGCATTTCAGCAATTTCACGAAGGGTTTTACTGGATATTCCCACATATTCTACTTTATCAGTGGCATTGTTCCACTCAAATACGCGGTTAAGTTGTACATTACCTTCTTCCATCCCTACAACTTCAGCAACTTCAGTTATTCTTCGAATAGATCCACCTTCAGCACGGTACATCCTGTTTTGCATTATAATGAAATCAAGTGCCGGGATCATTATATTTGGCACGTTCATTGGAGAATTTATCAAACGAGTGATAGTTTCTCTGGCTGTGTTAGAGTGAAGGGTTCCCATTCCTGAGTGCCCTGTGTTCAGGGCTGTGAATAGTGTTATGGCCTCTGCTCCACGAACCTCACCTACAATCACTCTATCAGGCCTCTGACGGAGAGAATTTTTCACTAGGGTGTCCATGGTGAGCTCCCCTTTACCTTCAATGTTAGGTGGGCGTGTTTCCATACGTAGAACGTGAGAGTGAGGTAGCTGAAGTTCCAGAGTGTCCTCAATGGTTATTATTCGCTCTTTTGGAGGCACGAATGCACCGATAGTATTCATAGTGGTTGTCTTACCTGAACCAGTACCACCCGCAATAATAGCATTACATGGTTTTACACCCAGCCCATCAGTACAAACCCAAAGAAAACTGGCCAAATGGGAAGACATTGTTTTGAAGTTTATTAAATCAACTACAGTGAGAGGGTCTTTTCTGAACTTCCTGATGGTGAGTGTGGGCCCATCAGCAGAAACAGGAGGTAATGTAGCATTTACCCTGGAACCATCCTTGAGACGAGCATCCAGTATAGGAGTTTGCTGATCTATTCGACGGTTGACCTGCCTGGCAATAACATCGATTATAGACCTTATATCATCATCATTATCAAAGACAACGTTGGTAACCATCATCCCTATCTTACGATGATAAACAAATACATTGCTTCCAGAACCAATAACCATTATCTCTTCTAAATCATCGTCCTTAATCATGGGATCTAATTTTCCATATCCCAACATAACCTGCGATATTTGAGTAGCCAGCCTTTCAACATCTCGAACTCCTCTGTTTCTGAGGAATTGTTTTACTTCTCCAATAAATGATTCCTCATTAATGTTAAATTCTTCACCTTGTGAAACTGCTACTTCCACCAGTTTCTCACGGACTTCATTGAAAATCTGGGTTTCTTTATCCGAAAAATGAGGAACACTTACATTATAACGAGGTACTAACCCTTCCTCGATTATTTCCGCCTGGAAAGTTTTCGATTTCTTTTTAACTTTTTTAGGTTTAGGTCTTTTGCGACGTTCCTTTTCATCCAATAACTTGTCTAAACTAAAATCATCTTCGCTCTCTTCTTCTTCTGGGATTATAGGCTTCTTTTCTTCAGGAGGTGAAGGGTAATCTTCTTCAACTACTTCTTCTTTAACAACACCCTCAGCCTCAGCCTCAGCCTCGTCATCAGACCCAAATTCTCCCAGAAGGTCTTTGAGTATTTCCTTGCGTTTGTCTTTCATTGTCTCACAAACAATATCAATCTCTATATTATCTTAATGTTATTTATGTAGCATAACAAATATTTAAGCATATGGACATAAAGTGCAGATGCAAGCGGGAGTGTATAAAACCACCGGATGAAATCTTAGAAAAAATAGAATCCAGATATATTCCCTGTGAAAACTGCCAAGAATTGAGATTAAAAAAATTCAAACCATTGGTTGAACAACTGAATGCAGATAATAAAATCGATGCTAATTGGGGAAAATGTCAATGTGGTCGTAGACACCTTGACTTGGTTGTGGCCCACATCCTAACCATTATGCAGGAAGAAGGTCTGAAGGATAAAAAAGCCACACTCAGAGAAGCCTGTGTTCCACTCATAACTCCCGCATATCCACTAAAAAATATACCATATCTTCCCGAAAACAGTTTAATTATTTTATCTTCAGAAATTGATGCAAAATGTGCAAATAGAGTACTAAATGAAGTTCCTGAAGTTAAAGGAGTTCTTAAAGGAAATATTAAAAAAACAGTTGGAATAAAAGACTCCAAATCACATCCTCAAATATATGAACTTCTTGCTGGTTGTGATATGCGTTCTGATATGGTTCAAACCCCCTTTGGCCCTATATTCATCTACAAATACCAGGGAGAAATACACGTAGAATTCCCTAAACCCTTATCCCCCAAAATCTCAAAATTAAAAAAGGTTATGGATAAATATGAGGACCCAATAATTCTGGACTGCACATGCGGTCCTGGAACCCTGGGAATAGCTGCTCTCAAAGGAGGGGCCAGAAGAGTGGTATTTAATGACATATGGTATCCTGCTACTTACATAACCTCACTTAATCTTGAAATTAATGGATTTCCTCTGAAATTATCGGACCGTAAGGAGGGGCTAGTGTCCACAGGCAAATTTTGGGATGTTTATTGTTTAGATGTAAAGGAATTAGGATCTACTTTAAATGAAAAATTTGATATTTGTCTTGTGGATACATTTCCGGGTGTTGATACTAAATACATTGAAGCATCTATCCAGGATATCTGTAGGGAAATAGTAATAATATAACTATATTGCAGATTTGAACAAAAAAGACCATAATCATGTTATTACAACTAAAACCTATTTTAAACCACTATTTTTATTTAAAAAATACCTGTGTAAACCAAAATGGCAGGCACAATAAGAACACCCATCAAGTGAGACTTATTAATATCAAGGTAATGAGGAAGTAATCCCATTGAGATTGCTGTTATGTAAATCAAGAGAATAAAAATCAAATTTGCACTTTCCATAAATCCAAAAAGGACAACTAAAAAACTCATAAAACAAATAACAAACCAGGTAATCTTTTCATAGTTTATTTCTTGCATTGAATGACTGAAAAAGTCTCCTATTTTTATACAAAGCACCAATGAAATGGATACCGCCGTGATTGCTGAAAAAATCATTATTAAAAGATGATTAAAATCCAATCCTTGCAATATCTGGTTTATGTATACTGCTATTCCACTACGAGGATTACCTATAATGTAAATTGCTATAAGTGAAAAAAGAGCATCAGATGCATTAACACCACTCATAGCCACTAAAAATCCCTCCCTTTCCCTCCCTCTGTCGGAAGCACCACTCAACTCTTGGGCAAGAAGGCTTCCCTGGGCAGGCCCCATACCAGGTAAGAATCCAAGGATACTACCTGCAATTCCTCCTGCAAATATGCTCCTAAGGATATCTTCGTCAAGTTCAAGCCGGTGATGCTCATTTTGTTCAGGCATTACAGATTTCTCCGAAAGACTGTATAAAAGAGTGCTTACACCAAAAAGACCTGAAAAAATACATAATAAAGAAACACTTGAAGAAAGAGGAGAATTAAGAGCTGTCCAGCCCATAATTCCTGAAAAAAGAAACAAAATAGAAGACCAGATTAAAGATTTAAAATCTCGGCTTAAACGATAAATCATGTAAACAACTGTTACAGATAAAATAATCCAGATAAAAGGTTTCAGAAAACCATATAGAACAGGTAATCCCACCATAAAGACGGGAAGTAGAATGATAGTTACGATCATGGCCCCAAAACCACCAATAGAAACCAGCCTTATGGCTTCTTTTCCTCGGCCCTGGAGTAAAAGATAATGGCCCGGCATTACTGACAGGACAGTTCCTTCTTCTGGAACGCCCAAAAACATGGAGGGAATAAATTCCAGTAAGGCATGGGAGATAGACATTGAAAGCAAGAATACTGCCAAAACTTCAGGAGGATATGAATATAAAAGAAACGGCGATACAGAAAAAACAAATGCTCCTGCTGTGTTTACATGAATTCCCGGAATTAAACCAGTTATTACACCACCAAAAACCCCAATTATACATGCCAGTATGAGATCAAACAATGAAATTCACTACCACTCTTTTTATTAATAATATTAAAAAAAGTATTAATATATTTATCTAAAAATCAGCCCTCATCAAATAAAACAATTATTAAATAAATCAGAATAAAAAACCTAAAACTTGTTAAGAACAAAAATATGCCTTAAAAAAATAGTTTAAACGAATTTAAAAACATTAAAATAAAAAATAGATTAAAAAAGGAAAATTAAGGATCTTTCATTTCTTACATTAATCGGCGTACATCCACAACTTCAACACTAGCAACATCATCGATCTGAGCGAGGATTTCCTCTGCCTTCTCAGTTCCGCCTTCAGCATCATCAACTACCACTATTACATTAAGGGCTACCAGGCCAAAAGCTATAGGTTCGTCCTCAATTTTGTGTAGTTCAGTTCCTTCTGGTATTGATTTTTCAACATTCTCTTTAACCCGAGCCAGATCCACTTCCGGACTTTCGGGCATTAATTTAATGGTTGCAACTACTTCTCCCATAATGAGTCCTCCATTTCATGCATATAATAATTAATCATTCTTAATTCAATATAAATGAGTTAATAAACTGATGCTTCCCATATTTGAATAGTAACTCATTTTTATTGATTAGTCAATTATAAAATTAGATTTTTTAGGGATAAATGACTTTAATAATTTATGGGCCTTTAAATCCGCATTTGCACTCGTAAAGGTGGCCAAATGTTCGGCATTTCTGACATCTGTATAATATTTCTTCACATTCTGGACATTCAAACTTTACATAAGTCTCAACTGGCGATATTTCTTGTTTACATGATGTACATTCGATTTTTTCCATCTAATCTCCTCCAATAAACGTGCTTATAGAGCTTTGACCATCCAATATGGATAGAACCCTCTCGGGATATTTTCCATTTACAACATAGGAGCTGGTTTTATATTTAAGTAAAAGCTCCGCAAAGCTCTCATCTAGTGATGTTTCACCAAAATTTAGAAGTTTTTTTGCACTTATATCCTTTATGAATCGTGCACCATCTTCCGATGGGCTATGAGTGTATATACCATCTACATTGGTTGCTATTAATAGTTTCGCATTCAAAAGTTGTGATATATACAGTGAAATAGAATCGGAAGTTACCCTCCAAGAGTGTTCCAGAGGGTCCAGATCTTCAAGTAGCAATGATGGAAGTAGCACAGGGAGATCATCCTGTTCTAAAACAATTTTAGCTTCATCCAAAGACCTGACAGCCTCCGAATTTTTAACTTTATCCGCCAGGAGCATTCCCAACATATCCATACATAGGATGGCAGTTTGGTGTCCTGCAGTAGGGGATAAATCTATTTCGTGGTGATAGGCACGGATCTGGTTAGCCAGAGCTCCTCCACCACATATTATCATAACATCATGCCCCACCAGTTTTCGGGCCAGGTTTATGGAGTATTCTGGGAAAAGGCTCCCACCAATTTTAACCACCCATTCCATGTGATCAACCTAAAAATAATTGAATATGACCTAAAATAGTCTTATTATTTGAGTAGCTTAAGATCCTGGGTTATTTTATCTATTCTTTCATCCTTATCTGGACCTATTCCCAGGCAGGTTACTGTTGAAGGGGGCAGTTCTGTATGACCTGCATCTTGAACTAAAAAACTGGGAATTTCTGCAGCTTTGACCAGTTCATATATTTCAAAAAGTTCTTCCTGGCTCTTAACCTGCACCACTACCTTCTTACCTCCTTCTAACTCCCATTCTCGGATTTTTCTTTCATCTGCTTTTTTATAAGCCCCTAAACTTCCATGACATGCTTGGGCTGCTAATTTACCTTTACTCATTCCCAGGTCAGCCCGCATAATAATTACTTGTTTCATTTTTCTCCACCAAATCAAAAAAAAGGCATCTTCTTGAATCTATATGAAGATTATGTAAATTAATTGAATTAAATTTACATCCTTTAAAAATTATACATCTATGAACTTAATTTTCGAATTAAACTATAAAACACTACCTAATCTAAATTGATTTTATAAGCTTGATTATAAGAAAATATATCACATTTATTTTCTAAGTCTTTTACCAACCCTTTCCACATCAACTGAATAAACTTCCATTCCGGGAATAACAACTCTTACCACAGGAATATCAATTTCTGGCCGGGTAAGATCAGTGAATAAAACTTGATCAAACCCACAATCTGAGAGAAGTTTTAGTGAAGTTTCTATATCCTCTTTAAATGACTTTTTAGACATATTCTCAATATCAGAAATCTCAACAACACCCTTTGATTCTCCGAACCAGTGCTTGTTAATTCTTTTCATGCGTTGATAACCTGCCTTGCGCATGAAAACTGCCCTTGTAGTGTCTTCTCGTGTCCCATGAATCTGGGTCGCCCTGCTCTGAGCCACCTCAGTCAAAGCCCTAATAGCTGCAATTTCAGGGTCAAGATGCGTTCCCACTCCCAATGTTAGGAGAGCAGGATCTTTTAAAACCGTGTCATCAGAGACAGCAGCCATGGTAGGTATTTTCACATCAGCAGTGAGATCCACCAGTTTAATATCTACACCCGCCTTGTGAAATTTGTCCAGAACACCCCTAATTAGCGGATTTTCTGTGTTTTCACAGTTAACTTCCATTTTTGGCTGGTGCAGGGCTTCGAAAATACTCCAGGCATCCCTTTCCACCACTTCTGTTATTCCATGAAAAACTGCTTCTTCTATGACATTACCTGATGCCAGGCCATTGGTATTGGATTTGAAAAGAGATTGATCTTTAACTGGATTGTACGGATGGTAAACCGCATTAGATGGTAGCAAACATTCCTCATCGTTGGCAGCATTAACTGCTTTAATCCAACTTATGTCCTTATTCTCAAAATTGGAACTGTTTGCAGGTAATATTAATGATCTGGGATCTATGGCACCTTCAATCTCTGCAAAAGAACCTAACAATGTCTTCTCATTATCAGTTTCCTGTTGTTCAGCAGAATATCTCTCAAAGGCCTCCATCATTGCCGAAGCCTTTGCCTGCGGTTTACTGGCCCCTTTTCCAGCGTAGATGCTGACTGCCCCCTCTGCAGCCCCCGGCCGGATAGCAGAATAAACAGGAATGCCTATGCGATCCAGATGGGTGATTTCAGCAATTCTGGTAACTCCTACAACCCTAAGTTTACCTTCCACCTTTTCTATGGTTTCCTCAGGATTACGACACCTGTGGGTGCCTCCAAAATATTTAACCGGGATGTCTGTAAACATTTTAATCCTTAAATCTGTCTTCTTTTAGAGTTTCATTAAACCATGAAGTTTTAAGTCAAAAAAGGGATAATATAAGGGTAAGCCACCATTATCAATGCCATTCCTGTTGTGATTACCCATATTACAGGATTCCACTTTAGAACCTTTGCCCCATCTAAAATAAATATTGGAAGCAAGTTGAAAAAGGCCAAAAAACTGTTAACAGTAAATCCAAGACTGCAGATAATTGATAATATTGGTGAAAATGTTAGGAGACTAGAAAGAACAAAGAATATTACAGCCAGTCCTATGTTAGTTAATGGTCCTGCTATGGATATCTTTCCGTTTTCTTCAGGAGATATATTTTGCCCATAAATGTATACCGCTCCAGGAGCAGCAAAAACCACCCCAATTGCGGCCGATATTATGGCTATTACCAATCCTTCGACCCAAAGTCTGTACTCTGCATAAAAACCATATTTGATTGCTACAAATTTGTGTGCCAGCTCATGAAACACAAACCCCAATCCCACAGAAATCATTGTCACAGGGATAAGAGATATAAAGTTTATCTGATTGCTACTACTGAAAACATAAGCAAAAACCACTGAAATGACCAGCATGGAGATTACTATGTCCCTAATCTCATGGGATGTAAAGTGTACCATAATATATTAAAGAACCTCTACTCACTTATAAATAATTTCCCTCAATTATTAATCTCATATAACATGAAGCCTATGAATTTTAAGTATATTTAATGTGTATTTCATCTTGAGATTAGAAAATGATTATTAGTTTGGTTATTTTCTTTTTGTTAAAGGGATTATCACTTCCAACAGCTTAAAATAAAAAAAATTTAGAATCAATACACAACAAAAAAAAATTAAAGAACCATTATTATAAAGTTACAATGAGTTCGAAGATTCACATGAAAACCGAGGAAATAATAGAAAAGATGAACCAGGATGAAATGGAATCATTATTTATCCTCAAACCAGAAAATATAGCATATGTTACTGGTTTTAAGCCTTCTAGCACCGCAGTCTTAATCATGAAAGACGAACCACTACTTTTTGCCGCGAAATTAGACATGGAAGCAGCCCAAGCCCAATCTTGTGTGCCCGTAGAAGAGTTTAAATCTCTTGAAGAGCTTAAAAATAAATTCAAGGAAAATTTAAAAGGCACAATGGGTATAGAAAATTCTATGACTGTTGGAACCTATAAAAAAGTATGTGAAGACTTTAAAACCGCACCTAATGATATTATTGAAAGATTAAGGGCGTCCAAGTCAAAAAGTGAGATCATTAAAATTAAAGAAGCTATTAGGATTGCAGAGGAGTCCTTTAAAAAGATTGATCCCTCACACTTTTCAGGTAGTGAGGATGAATTAGCTGCAGAACTGGAGTACGAAATGCGAAAAGCAGGTTCTGTGCAAACACCCTTTGAAACAATTGTAGCCTCAGGATATAGATCAAGCAATCCCCACGGTTCTTCATCATATAAAAGGTTGGAAAATCCTTTAATAATAGATTGGGGTGCTTATTACCAGAATTACGCTTCAGACATTACCCGTAGCATTATTAAAAACAAAGAAGAGGAAGAAATCCTTTCTATACTTATAGATGCTCAAAAAGAAGCAATAAAAGTTATAAAACCAGGAATTAAAGCATCACATGTAGACGAAGTAGCCAGAAGTGTAATTAAAGAATATGGATATGGCGAGTATTTTTTACATTCCACCGGACATGGAGTAGGATTAGAAGTTCATGAAAAACCATCATTATCTATTAAAAGTGATGAAAACTTGGAAAAGGGAATGGTAGTCACTGTTGAACCTGGAATATATCTGGAAGGGAAATTTGGTTTGAGAGTTGAGGATATGATCCTAATAAAAAACCGGGGAAAAATTTTAACTAATTTACCCAGAAAATCTTTTTTTAAAGATTAAATATTTTCAATTAGTGCACAGCAACATAACTCATCATAAAACTAATATTTATAATGTGCAGAGGATGAAATTAGGTAAAATAATATATACTTCTTTTATATATAAACAATAATTAATATATAATGAAATTATATTATCTGTCATTACATTATAGGTGAAAAAATGGCTCTAATACCCTCTGCACTGTCACCATTAGCCAATAGTATTGATCGTATTTTTCCAGATAAATGGATGATTCGTTTACAGGAAACCCTTATTCGTTCTGGAATGTATGTTAAGGCATCTGATCTCATTACCCTGCTTGTAGGTGTGGGAATTCTTATGGGGTGTGTTCTCACAGTAGCATTTCTCGCGTTGGGTCAAAATCCAGTAATAGCTTTCATTCTTGGTTTAATCGCCCCTACTGTATTAATATTCGCTTATATATTTTTCATGATGGAACGCAGGATTGACGCCATTGAACAGGGCACTCCTGACTTTTTAAGACAGATATCATCATTATTACGCTCAGGAATAGGTGTTGAAACAGCCATGGAGGATATCTCCAAACATGGAGAGGGTCCTTTAACCGATGAACTAAAACGGGCAGTAATTGAGATAAAAATAGGAAGCACCTTTGAAGACGCCCTTTTAGGAATGAGTGAACGTCTGAAGTCTAAAACACTCGACAGGACATTTAGAATGATCATAGAGGGTAGAAGAGTCGGTGGTAGTCTTGCAGATGTTATTGAAACAGTAGCCGAGGATTTAAGAGCTGTTCTAGCGTTGCAGAGAGAGAGAAGAGCCAACGTCATGATGTCAGTGATGTTTCTTTTAATCGCTGCTGTAATCGCAGCCCCCTTTGCATTGGGGATGATAATGGCATATGCCGGCTTCATTGAATCCGCTGGAAAACCCAATCCCCTTGCAGGTGCTGCTGAAACAAGTGCCTTTGGATATATAATCATTCACTCTGTAATTGCAGGAATTTTAATGGGTATCGTTTTATATGGGAGTCCAAGAAAAGGAGTTAAATTCTCATTATTGCTGGCTCCACTAGCTACTGGAATATTTTGGGTTATGGGACTTGTTGCACCAATGATACTTGGAATATAAATTACGGATTTCATGGGAGTGATAGATATGGGAATAATGGAAGATGAAACAGCTCAGACTTCTGCTGAATTTGTATTGATATTTGGGGGCATAATGGTTTTAGTAATAATAGCACTCATTGTGTATCAAAATTATGTTCAGGACATGGGTGCCCAACTTAATAACAGTAGTGATTTACAAAACATTTCAGATCAGCTCCAAGAGATAAATTCGGCCCTAAACTAACCTAAAAATCTAACAGATTGTTAAACAGGACTATTTATAAATTTTTTTAAAATAAATACTGTTAATATGGGACTTGATTAAAAATAATTATACCTACACTTATTTTTTATTTGTTACTCTATTCAATTTTGGTGATACCATGAAAATGTTCATTAATGGACAGCGTGTTGATAAGAAAGACCAGATAGAAGTTATAAACCCCTTCAACAATGAAATTGTGGATTGTGTCCCATTAGGAGATATTTCTGATGCTAAGAATGCTATCAATGCTGCATTTAAAGCAAAAAAATCCATGAAAGATCTGTCTTCCCGTAAGTTGTCCCGCATACTGTATGATATCCACCAAGAACTTGAGGAAAAATCTAAGGAATTATCAGAACTCATTTGCCTTGAAACAGGAAAACCAATTAAAGATTCTAAAATGGAAATGGAAAGATCCCTACAAACATTACTTATGGCTGCAGAGGAATCAAAACGAATTTATGGAGAAACTATTCCCATGGATGCTGCCATAGCCGGTAAAAGTGTTTTTGGTTTTACAATGAAGATTCCTTTGGGAGTTGTTGCAGCAATAACTCCTTTTAACTATCCTGTTAATCTGGCTATTCATAAATTGGCACCTGCTCTTGCAGCTAAGAATACTGTGGTTTTTAAACCATCAGTTAAAGCTCCTTTGTCTGCTTTGAAGCTGGCAGAGATCATGGGGAGGCATCTTCCTGAAGGAGCAGTGAATGCCATAACTGGTAGTTCTAATGTTCTGGGGGAAGAAATGATTACCAGTCCCCTGATAAGTAAAATATCTTTCACTGGAAGTGTTTCCACCGGCCTTTCCATTGCCAAAAAAGCTGGGATGAAAAAGTTAACACTAGAATTAGGTGGAAATGATCCTCTAATAGTTATGGATGATGCCAATTTGGATGCCGCAGTAACAGCAGCAGTGGGTGGTTCCTATCTCAATGCAGGACAGGTTTGTATCGCAGTGAAACGTATCATACTTCACGATGGTATAGCCGACCAGTTTGTAGAACAGCTTGTATCCCAAACAAAAAAACTTAAGATGGGAGATCCTATGGACCCGAAAACAGATATTGGTCCGTTAATTGGTGAAAACTCCGCCATCATGGTGGAAAAAGTTGTTAATGATGCTATAAATAATGGAGCTCAACTTCTTTGCGGTGGTAACCGAAAGGGTGCATTTTACGAACCTACTGTACTTGATAACGTACAACCAGGGATGGAATTAGTTCAAAATGAAACTTTCGGCCCAATATCACCCATTATAAGGGTTAAAACATTAGAAGAAGCTATTGAAGTTTCAAACAATACTCCCTTTGGATTACAAGCAGGTGTTTTTACAGAAAGTATAGAAAAAGCCAAAAAAGCAGTAAAGGGAATCGAAACGGGTTCTGTGCTCATTAATAAACAACCCACATTTAGAACAGACAATATGCCTTTCGGAGGATTTAAAATGAGTGGGATTGGAAAAGAAGGAGTTAAATATGCTGTCGAAGATATGACCCGTAGTAAACTCGTGGTTATCGGTTGAAAAATTCTTATTAAACCTTTAAAAATGCTCCTACAAGATTTCTGGCTTCTTTGAATGCATCGAGAGGAATCCCTTGAGGAAGTTTCCCTAAATCCCCTTTTACATCCTTTAAAATACCTTCACCAGCACCTAAAAACATTCCTTCACTGGTTATGCCCATAAAAACTTCTGGGGGAAGCAAAGCAACCGCCACTTGATTTTGTTCTTTAACT
>JAHKLP010000041.1 GCA_020855015.1 Methanobacterium sp. | reverse complement strand
TACCTACGATCCAGAAACAGGAAACTTCACTGCGAAAAACGGGTCTTCATGTATCATAGACCAAGTAGTTATGTACAATCCGCCGTACGATGCTTTAATGGCATGGTTATGGCATAACCACGTTTGTGGTGGAAGTTCACCTGGTTATCTAATAACCAACTATATCTACCAGAATTTCCCATTAGGAGATGATGAAAGTTACGCATTAATCGGTAACTCCATCAGCTGCAGAGACGACATCTACTCATATCTCTTAGGAATTTCTCCAGGATCAGGAACCTACTTCAGCCAGAGAATGACCAAAGATACAACAGGGAATGATATTCTTGTAATCAGTGTCTATGACAGTAAAACCAAAACCAGAAGAGTAGCCATTATAAACTGGACAAATCCAACATTCCAAGGAGATTACAACTCTTATGAAGAATACATAAAGTTGTACTGGGGCGATTATTCATCCCCTAATCTGAAATCTCCACCAGTAATATCCTTAACTGCGGATACCTGGGTAACCGAAGAAGAATGGAATAGGATCATATCTGGAAATGCTCTAGATGTCATTAAGGGCATACCTAAACGAACCAAAGCGGATCTTATAAAAATCCAGGGCGGATCACTAACTCCAAACGGTGGTTCTAACCAAGGTTCTTCCAGTAATGGTTCAATCCATGCTAATGGATCAGGAACAATCATGTATGGTGGTTCTGTTGGAGATTCAGGAGTAAACGTTAGCGCTGCTACTGAAACCACAACTTCTACTGGTTCTAAAGCGGGTGATGCTGGTAAATCATACGAAGTTACCAAAGCTGGAGCACAGGGAACTGATGACACACCATGGGGTACTTACGCTGTGGTAGGAGTTTTATCTGTTCTGGCACTAGCTGGTGTAGGATTCTTCTTCAAAGGCAGTCTATTCGGTGAATAAAAAAATAATTCTCCCCCTTTTCTTTTTTGGGGTATTTCCATCTTTTTTTTTTTATTTGATTTAATATTTTATATTCTATTTTAAGAGGGATAAAGAGACTTATGATGTATAAGTCCCTTCATTCGGCACCTTTAGGAAAATAAGGATTTTTTATGGACCCTATTGGTGTCATTTTATGTAGGTATATGGATTGTCAACCATTCATTTGACTTCCTTTTATTTAAACTTTACTTGATTTTTTTTCAATTATTATGGAAAATTATTTATTCAATAATAATTTAATTATTTTCAAGTAAATTGAATTTTCAGTTTACTAAAAAACAAAAAAGGAGGTGAAAATAATTGAGAAAACAAGGGATTTTACTAGTAATGACAATTGTTTTCGCATTGCTCCTATGTGGGGCAGTATCAGCAGAAGATTCACAGGAGGTAGGTGGTATTGAAAACAGTACCATCAATTCAAGCACTGAGGATACCAGCGCTATAATCGATCCGGAGATAACACTGAATATAAACCTAGAACATCCTGAAGCTCTTTCAGGAGATAAGTTACCCAATGTAAAAGTTACAGACAATGATGGAAATACTATAAATGGGATAACCATAACAAAAAGCGGTGATAATCAGTACAAAGTGAATTTTATCAGTAATAAAACCATTTTTAACCTGAATGTTGGTGCCCTGGGACACGTTAATCAAACAGTGACTGTGCCAGTTTCACAGATAACTCCCACTGACCCAGTTCTCTATGGAAATGCCACTTTAAACCTGAGGGCTTACAACCTGCTCATATTGAGTGGATCACCAAATGTTTCCCCGGCATTTGTCAACTCCAACCAGGCACTTAGAGATGGGGGTTACTACTTTAATTTGAGCCATTTCACTCACAAGGATATAACATCTGGAGATGCTACAATTGAAGATAAAATACGGCAAATTGCTTCTCAAGCAGATGTTATCATAATCCAGATGATAAGTGAACCCGACACCGTGGCCAAGTTGAAAGAACTCATATCAGGTACACCTGCCCAGATATTTGCCATAAAATGTGGAGTAGCATTTTTAAACGATCCCGACATCAATTCCAATGACACTGAATTGAAAGTGTACTGGGATAACTCAGGCGAAGAAAACATGGCCCGATTCCAGTTAAAAGTTCTTCAAAACGTGGGAATGGCCGTTGATCCTTCCAGGGATCTGAGTCCAGTTATCTATCCATCGCAATTCATATACCACCCTGATTCAGCTACACCCATGTTTACAACTTGGAACGACTATTACAACTGGTACACTCAAAGTGGACACTATAAATCAGGCTCTCCATGGATAGGGATAATTGGTTATAACACTATTTTCCTCAATGGAAATGGTGCCATGCTAGAAGCAATTCTCCGAGGATTGGAAGAAAAAGGTCTCAACGTAATTCTTGCAATAACCAATGGGAACACTGGCAGAGCAAATGCCATTAACAACTTCTTTATGAATGGCAACATCACAAGAATAAGTGCCCTGGTGGCCTGTGTTGGTTACACCATGGTATACAGTAGTAGTGATGCTCAGGCCTTAAATAAAAGTATAGCATTACTTGAGAAATTAAACGTCCCCATATTCGCTCCAATTTATGCTTCCGATCTTGAAGAATGGGAGCAGAACTCTGGAGGTCTATCCAGCGAGATCTACTGGCAAGTAGCTTTCCCAGAACTGGAAGGAAGAATTGAACCAGTTATGCTAGGTGGAGTTGTATCAGCAGAAACCGATCCTTACACAGGGATCAGTGTTAAAAGGTACACTCCATTAGCAGAAAGAATAGAACGGGTAATTAGCCGAGTTTTCAACTGGACACAACTCCAGACGCTACCCAACGAGGCCAAAAAAATAGCACTCATCTACTACAACCTTGGTGGTGGAAAAGATGGAGTTGGAGCATCATATCTTAATGTGCCAGAGAGTATATCAGAAATACTGAAAGTTATGAAAGCTGATGGATACACCATTCCTGATGAGTACTCTGTGGAATACATAATAAACGTTTTAACCACAGTTGGTAATAATGTTGGTTCATGGGCTCCTGGAGAACTACAAAACCTGGTGGAAGCCGGTGCCATCACCATACCAATAGAACAATACCTACAATGGTTCGGCACCCTGCCTGAAGAACTCCAGCAAGAAGTCATTGAGACATGGGGTCCTGTACCTGGAAGTGTGATGGTATACAATGGAAGTATTGTCATTCCAGGTATAATGCTGGGAAACATATTCCTGGGAGCTCAGCCAATGCGTGGCTGGGGAGAAAGCTCAACTGACATTGCCCACTCAGCAACTCTACCACCTACACACCAGTACATAGCATTCTACATGTGGCTGCAGAACACAATGCAGGCCAATGCAGTGATCCATCTGGGAACACACGGAACCCTGGAATGGCTTCCAGGAAGAAGTGTGGGATTGGGTGAAGATGACTGGCCCGATATCCTCATGGGAGACATCCCCAACATCTATCCATATATAGTGGATAACACTGGAGAAGGAACCCAGGCCAAAAGAAGAGGATATGCAGTTATCATCGACCATCTGACTGCACCGATTATCGCATCAGGACTCTACGGAGATCTGGCAGCATTGCAAGACCTGATAAACAGTTACGGTAACACTGAAAACCCAGAAAGAAAGGAGATCCTCCGGGGTGAAATTTTGGCCCTGGTAGCTGAACTGAACATAGACCAGGATCTAGAGCTTGACTTGGAGAACACATCCTTTGACAGTATCTTACACGTGGTTGAACACCATTTAGAAGACCTAGCAGCAACACTGATGCCCTATGGACTTCACACCTTTGGTGCCGCCCTTTCTGGGGAAATCCTAGATCAGATGGTAGAATCCATAGTAAGTTTCGACCCTGTAAACAGAGACAACAATGAGTTTAGGGAGCTTATCAGAAATCTACTTTCCCAAAACTATGAAATGGCAAATCTATTAGCAGCATTGCGAGGGGAATACATATCACCAGCGCTGGGTGGCGATCCCATCAGAAGAGCACAGGATGTTCTACCCACTGGAATGAACTTCTATTCCTTCGACCCCAGAACAGCCCCAGATAAAACTGCCTGGCAAATCGGATCCCAAATGGCCGATGAGATGCTGGCAGCCTACTACTTGGAACATGGATGTTTCCCTGAAACTGTGGGAACCGTGCTCTGGTCAACCGAGACCATGCGAACTGCTGGTCAGACCATCGCCATGATCCTGCGCTACATGGGGTTAGAACCGGACTGGGATAGTTCCAAAAAATTCAAAGGAGTTAAGGTCACATCTCTGGAGAACTTAACCCTGACTTTAAATGGTGTAACCATTCAAAGACCAAGAGTCGACGTCATGGTAACCATCAGTGGACTTTTCAGAGACACATTCTCCTACACCGTGGGGGTCCTCGACCAAGCAATCAGGCAGGCTGCCCTTTTACAGGAAAGCCCTAATGATAACTACGTCAGGAAACATTACCTGGAGGACCTGGAAAAATACACACAGAGTGGAATGAATTCTGTTGATGCCGATATTCTGGCTGGAGCACGAATATTCGGACCACCACCAGAAGCATATGGAACCGGACTTGGTCAGTTAATACCTTCAACATCCAAATGGGATGATGAAGCCGATTTACTGGATACCTACCTTTCCAGGATGTCTTACATCTACGGAAGCAGTGTATATGGCTTAAGTGGTTTAGAAGCTTTCAAAAATCAGTTAAAAAATGTAGATGCAACTATAATGGTTAGAGATAACAACTACGGGCTTAATGATAACGACGATGTCTTCCAGTTTTTGGGGGGCATGACTTTGGCTGCTAGAACTCTTTCAGGAAAGGATACGGATGTCTACATTGCCAACACACGAACCAATCCTCATATCGAAACTCTTGGTCAGTTCATGTCCAATGAAGTTCGAACCAGGCTTTTAAATCCTAAATGGATAGAAGGCATGCTCAATGAAGGATTTTCAGGAGCTAATCACATAGCCAGTGAAATCGGACACTTAGTTGCCTGGGACGCGGTAACCCCTGATGCAGTAGCAGACTGGATCTATCAAAAAACAGCGGAAACCTACTTCCTCAATTCAACAGTTAGAAACCAGTTCTTGAATGCTAACCCGTATGCATTCGCTTCAGCCGCTGCATGGTTACTGGAAGCTAACAGGAGAGGATTATGGGCTGCAGATTCTGCAACCATATCTCAACTCAAAGACATGTACATGAACACGATCCGAAAATATGGGGTTGTCTGCTGTCACCACACCTGTGGAAACATGGATTTCACCAATTATGTGGTGGTGGGCTCTACCTTGAGTCAAAAACAGCTCCAGGAATTTGCTGCGATTATGGAGGCAGCTACCGGTCAAACGGTAACTATGGGTTCTACTGGAACACCATCTCAATCCACAGGTTCTACATCTGCCGGAGCAACATCTTCAGCAGGTACTTCATCAGGAAGTCAACCATCCACAGAAAGCGGAGCTCAAAGTGAATCTGAATCTGCTGAAACTGCAGGTGATGATGGAACTTCCAAATCCTATGAGGTATCAGAAACTGGCCAACAGTCTTCAGCTCAATCAAGCATGCCCATAGCGGCTATTGTGGGAGTTTTAATATTGGTGAGTCTGGTAGGATTAGGTTATTTCCGTGGAGCTATCTTTAAAAAATAAATTTCCCCCTTTTCTTTTTTTGGGTATTTATTATTATGCAGTGATATTGGTCTTAGTATTACATTCTCAAAAGTATTACATATGGTATTTATTTCACCATTAAAGTAATAATACAAAGTAGATCGAAAATATTATAAGTTAATTAGCCAAACCTTAGAATGGTTAGTATTTTAGGAAAATGTGATTAAGATGATGGAATTACTATGGAAACTGGGAATACTTTCATTAGTAATGGTTTTTGGTATAAAAATCGGCCTGGCCATGGGCTTCGCTGGGCTCACCAAGAAAACAACCGCAGCTATAATTTTAGGCTACGGTGGAGGGATATTACTACTAACTTACATTGCAGGAGGGGTCATTGACCAGATACAGGGATTTGTAAATGCATACAGTTCAATTTTAGGAATTATAATGGCAGCAATCATCCTCTATGCAGGATTCCATACCCTCAAAGAATGGAAAATCAACAATAAAAATAGCATAAAAGCAACCTGTATGGCCATGATAGCCCCCTGTCCTTGCTGTTTCGGAGCAGCAGTTGCTGCGATAATTATCACCGCACCAATGATTGGAGCCTCTGCATTTGTGGTGGGAGAATACGCAGCACTCTTTCTGATGATCACTATGGCTGTGTCTTATCTTGTTTCAGGATTAATTGGCCGTGCATTAAACAAACCATATCCAGTTCTTCTGGGTAATTTCATGTTATTTGCAGGATTCTACTTTTTAACATCAGCCATAGTAATCCCTAATATCAGCACAGTTTTAAGCCAAAAAATGAGTCCAATCAACATCCCTGATATTTGGACATTTGCCTATGCAGTGATCACAGTCGTTGTCCTGACAGTGGTAGGTTATTACATAAAACGCAGCGGGAGTCCGTTTTTAGAACAATCAAGGACTAAGCAGAAAAAATCTTAAAAATTCAAGAAAATAACAAGTGATTTATATGGTAGCGATTCCAGGCAGTGAAATGTTAGGTTCAGCTTTGCACGTTATATCTCAAAGCCTTCTCATACCTGTGATAGTAGGACTTTTGGCCTTTATGGTTTATGCCATTGTGAGCTTTGGGGGCCTTATCTCAGAATATACTGGTAGGATAAGAGTTAGCACGGACCAGATTGAAAAAATTATCAGTGATATTTCCAATCCAGGTTCATCAGAGAAAATAATTGAAGTAATGGAAAATAGTGATGTTCCAGAAGGTTACAAGACCATCATTACTAAAATTGCATCCCACCCTGAACTGGGCACTAAATCCAGAGAAGCCCTAGCCAGGAAATTGATTGAAAGTGAAGAGGCAAGAGCGGCTAAGAGTCTGGAGAAGACTGATATTGTAACTCGTTTGGGTCCAACCCTTGGTTTGATGGGTACTTTAATCCCTATGGGTCCTGGACTGGCAGCTTTGGGTTCTGGAGATATTAATACCCTTGCTCAGGCAATTATCATAGCCTTCGACACAACGGTTGTGGGATTGGCTGCTGGGGGCATAGCTTACACTATATCTAAAATCAGGAGAAGATGGTATGAAGAATACTTATCAAACCTGGATGCACTCTGTGAAGCTACACTGGAGGTGATGGATCATGGTAAGGCGTAAACGCCGTATGTTAAGTGAAAACCAAGATGAAGATCCCATGGCTGGATCCGCCAACCTGGTGGATGCTATGCTGGTGTTGTCAGTGGGATTTTTAATATTTCTGGTTATGTCCTGGAACATGCAGAACGTGGTCTTCGCAGATATGTCTCAGGAGGAACGTCAAAAGACCATGGAAGCCATGAAAGATGTGGCTGAACTCCAGCAGGGTGACCAACTCAATGAAACCCCTCAAACCAAGTCGGGATCAGGGGAAGGATATGCTAAGAAGGGAACAGTCTATCAGGATCCTGAAACTGGCAAATTAATCATGGTGGAGGGTTGATGTAGGGCAGGAATCAAAGTCCTGCCTGTTGTTTCTATTATTTTATGACATATAAAGTTTAAAGAAGTGGATAATACTTCTTAATCTCGTAATCAGTTACTTGTCGGTTGAATTCATCACATTCCATCTTTTTAAGGGTAATAAACCTTTTAAATGAATGTGGTCCCAGAACTTCCTTCATTAGATCGGATTTTTCAGAATACCGGATT